>JAGONL010000003.1:404-31232 GCA_017993025.1 Candidatus Saccharimonadota bacterium | reverse complement strand
AAGCGTAAGCAAAACGGAAATACAATAGGTTTAGTGCTGATATTAATTGTCATAGTAGGACTTATTGTTTTTGCTTTAATGCGCGTGCTACAAAAAGACAGTGTTGATAGTGAAAGCGCAACTAAATCAAATGATTCAGTTACGCAGGGGCAAGAACCAGCCGATGAGCTGTCGCTAAAGAATCTAGGTTTAGCAACGCTTGGTAGTATTGACGTAACCTCTAACGCACTACGTGAATATGACAGCAGAGGACTAAAAGGGCTATATATTTTTGGTGAAGGTCTAGAGGGGGGAAGGATAAATCCTAATTTCGAATTTGCTTCTTTAAAAGAAAACACAGAAGTTGTATCAGCAGTTGATGGTGTTGTTGTTAATATTAAAGATCAACAAGAATCAAACGACAAAGAAGTTTTTATACAGACATTTGATGGATCGATATGGATTATTGGCTATGACCACATAGTGGACTTGAAAGTTTCAAAAGGCGATAAAGTCAAAGCGGGAGATGTTATTGGCAATCCAGCTAGGCAGAACAATGGCCTTTTACGCTTTGAAATCCAGATTAATAAGAAAAATGAAGATGGAAGTGAAGTTCATGTTTGCCCAACTTCTGTCCTGGACAAAAGTGTAGAAAGCACAATTTTAAACGAATTGAATAACGTACTGGCAGAATGGGAGTCAGTTAGTGGAAAAGATTTGTACGCGGATTCACAAGATCCTACAGGTTGTTTGGAAACAGCACTATCACCAGCTCAAGCCGAAGGTAGAAACTAGAAGTCCAGTTTGTTTTCAACCATTATTCAGTAATTGAAATATCTTCAAGCATTGTTTCGCGGTATGTCTGTAGGTCTGGGGCAATTGGCATAGGTTCTAGACCAGACCTAGAACTCGAACCAAATATTGCTGCTGGATACGTAAACGGGATGCTTGATAAGCTGTCTGCAAATAGTTCTACGCCCCGAACATGATCTTCGTGCTCTACACCAAGAGACATAAAAGCCCTTGCGTGAACATTTGTAAAATTTGCTACTCGCACTAAATTGCCGTTATATATAATTGTTCTGCCTAAAGACCTAACTGACGCCGTGCTCTTGTAATCAACTTTAACGAAATGCACATTGACATCTAGAAGTGCTGACCTAGCTTTTTCAAAAGATTCATCAGTTATTAAAAAATGATTATTAGCGTCGTCTGATTCTTCTGCACGTACTAGATTAACTCTATTTGCTGGGACTGTATCATGCATCCATTCTATAAACTCTGAACGACTATGTGATGCTTCTAATTGTGTGATCTGAGAGTTTATCCATGCAAGTAAAGATATTGAGTAGTCTGTAACAAAAACTGACCCAGGAAGCACTGGTGCAAGAGACAAGAGCGAGCCATTTCCAATTAATAATGCTGAATCTTCAGGAGTGTATGGATTTTCAATTCCAAAATTACGCAGTTCTTCAAACCGTTGGTCCAATTTTGCGTCATTCGAAAAAGGAAAGCGTAGAATATCTTCGTTAGTAGGAGAGAAGGGGTCTATTCCTTTTAACTCTAATGCGCTGACACCTGTGTCATCTATACATACATTCATAATTTAATTACAAATAATACAACAAAAACATATAAATGTAAATACATAACACGGATGTTTTGATTATCTTTGGTACATTTGCATGATTAGCTTATTCTATATTCATGGAAGAGAGCAAAAAATTTCTACAAAAACTAGATATCGTATATGAATTAGTCGAGCACAAGGCCGTCTATACAATTGAAGAGGCGATGAAAGAACTGCCGGGCAGGACAGAGATTAAAAATCTTTTTATTCAGGACGATAAGGGCAAGCGACAGTATTTAGTAATTATGCCAGGACTTAAAAAACTGGACTTGAAACAGCTGGCTAGCGATTTGAACGAGAAGAAGGTCAGATTTTGTAGCCCTGAAAAATTAATGAACATGATGGGTGTAGAGCCCGGTTCTGTATCTATTTTCTGCTGCCTTAACCCTAACTCGTACCATGTTGAAATTATTTTTGACAAGGATTTATTGAAAGAGCCAGACCTAGGATTTCATCCAATAGTCAACACAGCAACAGTATTTATGCCAACAAATTCAATTCACACGATTCTAAAATCGCTTCCTCAAAAACACCGGATTATAAAATTATAAAAATAATACTATTTAGCCAAGTCGCCAAGCTACATTGTGGCTTTTCGTGCCACACTACGACTCTCATTTTTTAATCGCAAAAAACGATAGGCAAAAAAACGACACCCTATTGAATATACATAACTCATGACAGATACCAGCCACTTCTGCGCATTAAGAACGACAAGCGTCCAGCAAACAATTTAAATAATGTATGTTTCTGAATTAGCTTAATGCTTGTCTCAGAAGTGGTTGATTGTCATGAATCAGTATTTCAAGGGGTGATTGAGCTACAGTAGCTCCAGCATAAAGCAAGAAAACCGATGAATTTATACTAAATGTATCGAGTCACTTCCGAGGACTTGTTAAAAATAGTCAGTAAATATAACCATTTTTGACCGCTTGTCGTTCCGCAGGAACGGTACATTTTAGTATATGTTCATAGTGTTATTCTTGCCCGCTGCGGGGCTTTTGCATACTTTTGCGCCTGTAGGGAAAAGTATGGCGTGGGGTTTAAGGGGCTGGCACTAGCCCCTTTCAGGTTATGGTGTGAAAAGCCCATTCTGTGGTGATTAAGTTAAGTTGCGGTATATAATGATGACAATGAATAAGCTTACAATTGCTCAATTCGGGAATCCTGTTTTGCGCATGCAAACAAAACCACTTAGTAAAACTCAGATATTAAACCCCGACACCAAAAAACATATTGGCGAAATGCAAAGTCTACTTTTAGACAAAAAACTCGGGATAGGTCTTGCATCAACACAGGTTGGAGAGTCTATTTCGCTAGCAGTAATTGAACTTCAAAAAACTAAAGTGCGCCCGGACATTGAGCGTTTAAGTTTGGTGATTATTAATCCAAAAATCACTAAAGTTTTTGGTCGCAAATCACAAATGTGGGAAGGCTGTATTAGTAGCGGTGAAGGGAAGGATGGCTTGTTTGCAAAAGTACCACGGTACAAAAAAGTTGAACTAGAATATCTGGATGAAAATGCTGTAAGCCATAAAAAAGTTTTCAGTGGGTTGGCGGCACACGTGATTCAGCACGAAGTAGATCACCTTAACGGAATATTATTTGTAGATAAAGTAAAGGACACGTCAACCTATATGACATACTCAGAATACAAAAAAATGAAAAAAGCATTATAATATTATTGTAATATAATTTAATTTTGCTATGATAAACATATGAAAACAATAGAATCTATCCAAAAAATTATAAAAGTAGGCGATAGCGTTGCTGTAACTATCCCAGCCAAAGAAGCAAAGCTTTACGGTTTAAAGCCTGGCCAATTAGTAAGGTCTAGCCATGAAATAATAGAGGGTCAAAAGCTTGAAAATAATATTGGCATTGCTGCTGATTATGATAAATTTGCTAAACAGTACGATAGCGCTCTAAAAAACCTTGCCGGTCGATAATGTACTATCTTACTGCAGAAGATATCTTATACATGCACTTCCGACTTATCGAAGACTATGGTGGCCGTCATGGAATAAGAGATGAAAACAGGCTTAAGTCAGTTGTAGAAGCACCAAAACAAACCGCATTTGGCGTCGAGCAATATCCTGATATTTTTCTAAAAGCTGCTGTATATTCACGTAATTTAATAGCCGATCATTTATTTGTTGATGGAAATAAAAGAAGCGGTATTGCTTCGGCGTCGACATTTCTTTTAAAAAATGGCTACAAATTAATTGCGGAGCCAAAAGAACTGGAAGATTTTGCGGTCAGAATTGCGATTGAACATCTTGACATACCAGAAATAGCGAATTGGTTTAAAAACAACTGTAAAATGTAATTAAAGATACGGTATACCTACTACGAAATACGTTATACTAGTTCCATGCGCATTTTTTATACTGACGGAAGTTGTAGTCCAAATCCTGGGCCCGGGGGTTTTGCTGTTGTTGAGGGAACTAAGCCGGTGGCTTTGGGGTCGGACAAAATGTCTACTAATATTCGTATGGAGGGTAGGGCACTTATCTCTGCAATAAAATATTCAAACGGAGAACCTTGCGAAATTTGGACAGACAGCGAATTTTGGATAAATGTTGTAACTAAATGGGCTCCAGGCTGGAAGGCTAAAGGCTGGAAAAAATCGACAAAGGGCGAAATTCAGAACCTGGACATTGTGCAGGAACTTTATGAGCTTCATGAAAACTCAAAAGCAAAACTTGTGTGGGTTAAGGCCCACGTCGGACACGACGGTAATGAACTTGCTGATGAGTGGGCAAACAAGGCAAGGAAAGGTGCTAAGATTAACTAATGAATGTTGTTTTGTTAAATGGCTCGCCGGCTGTAAAATCTCATACACGGGGGACACTTAATTACCTAGAGCAAATTTTTAAAAGTCAAAGACATGAAGCAATAATTATTGATCTGGTTAATTTCGGTCTGCCAGTTAATAACCCAATTTATCACGCTGACGCTATGCTGTCAGATAACGAAAAAGTGCGGGAATTTGCACAAATTATTAAAGATGCGGATTTAGTTGTTTTGGGAACTCCACTGTATCACGGCACTTTTTCTGGACTGCTAAAGTCAGCGTTGGATAATTTAGACGGTCCAGCGTTAGAGGGAAAGAAGATACTTCTGTGTAGTAATTCCTCCGGACCACGCAATGCTGTGCAGGCGTCACAACAACTTGTAATAGTAGCAAGAACTATGGGTGGGGAAGTACATAATAGTGTAATAGGCACATGCAAAGCTGACCATACCGAAACAGAAAATAGCTATGAGCTAACAAGCGATGAAATAAAAACCCGCTGCGAAAAAATCATTAGCGAACTAACAGAGTAGGCGTTTCTAATGAAAACCGCAATACTACTACATGGTACGCAAAGTAGTTCTAATGGTGGATGGCTACAGTGGTTAAAAGCACAGTTAGAGCAAAAGGAGTTTGTAGTGTGGGTGCCGGATTTGCCAAATGCAGATTACCCAAGTTTAATTGAGTGGACGGACTACATTTTAGATAATTGTCCATTTGAAATAAATCAGGACACGACGCTTATTGGGCATTCTTCTGGTGCGGTTGCGGTTTTAGTACTTGCACAAGATTTTACACACAAAGTTCACCAAATAATATCTGTTGGTGTTTATAAAGATTTAGAGTATTTACATGACGTAGTAAATTTTCATGCCAACGACAGGATTTTCGACATACCTTTTAATTTTGATAAAATAAAGCAAAATTGTAACAATATAGTTTTTATTCATTCAGACGACGACCCATACTGCCCGCTGAGTCATGCTGAATTTTTAAGTAAAAAAACGCTTGGAAAATTAGTAGTCATGCCGGGGCAAGGGCATTTTAATTTGGACAAGAGTCCAGAGTACAATAAATTTCCGGCACTACTTGACCAACTTTCCTGATATGATGTTGGTATGAGCCAAGAAAATAAAAGTAGGTTTCCTTTCAGAAGAAAAAAACCTAATACTCCAAAAAAAGCTAACTACGCATTTATTGATAGTCAAAATTTAAACCTTGGCATTCAGCGCGCTGGCTGGAAACTAGACTGGAAAAAGTTTAGAGTTTTTTTAAAGGAAAAATACAATGTAGAAAACGCCTATATGTTTATTGGCTATCTGCCTGAGAATGAAGATTTGTATAATCAAATGCACGAGGCAGGATATCTTGTTGCACTTAAACCGACTTTAGAGATGTTTGCTACAGCAGAAGAGCAGGCCAGGGAAGACAAAGATAAGCCACCAACGAAGGGCAATGTTGATGCAGAGCTGGTTATGTTTGTCATGAAAGAACTACCAAATTATGACAAGGCAATTATCGTTTCCGGGGACGGTGACTTTTATTCTCTTATTGAATATCTAAAAGACCGCAAAAAACTACTACATATAATGACGCCAAACTGGCGGTACTCAACTCTACTAAAACCATTCGAAAGTTATATTATTCGTCTTGATACTCTAAGACATGAATTATCATATCGGGGATATTCAAAGAAGAAAAAGAAGAGCTCGTAGCTAGTGCCTAGTAGTTCGCTTGACCCTAAACCCTGCCACAATAAGTACTAGCACTAGAGTAATCTTTGACAAAATTTCGTTTAAGAGCTACAGTTGAAAATGTAACTAAAAGAAGGGGAATGTAATGGA
This sequence comes from Candidatus Saccharimonadota bacterium, assembly GCA_017993025.1. Taxonomy (GTDB): domain Bacteria; phylum Patescibacteriota; class Saccharimonadia; order Saccharimonadales; family SZUA-47; genus JAGONL01. The sequence goes on along the minus strand of JAGONL010000003.1, from coordinate 24,982 downwards.
TTTTGAGGTAAACATTTGGGCTGTATTAGCAGCTACGGTTGCAAGTTTTATAGTTGGTATGATTTGGTATGCTCCACAAGTGTTCGGTGAACGCTGGCGAAAACTAATAAAAATGGATAAAAAAGTAATGGACAAGGGCCCTGCACCAAGTGCATGGGTGTTAACAGTTGTCGGCGCATTGCTTCAGGCGTATGTGTTGGCTCATGTCACACACTTGACTTCTCATTTTTTTGAAGATTACAGCTGGATGCAGGCAGCTTTAATGTCTGGTTTTTGGATGTGGGCGGGTTTTCAGCTAAGCATGATTTTAACTCACGACAGCTTTGAACAAAGGCCCATTTCTCTGACTATTCTGACCGCAGGTAATCAGCTAGTAACTTTAATGGCAATGGCACTAGCAATTGGCTGGATTGGCCTTTAGAAACTTGCCCTCAAAGTAGTGGCAGAGGTATATTCTGATACAATAGACGTAAATGAAAAAACAAACTGAAAATAATGTATTTCCAAAAGATTTTATGTGGGGTGCCAGTACGGCATCACACCAGGTAGAGGGTAATACCTATAATCAATGGACTGTTTGGGAACTCCAGAATGCTAAACACCTGGCGAGTACTGCTGAACAGCGCCTGAACTGGATACCGGAATGGCAAAAGTTTAAGGCTGCTGCCGAAACCCCGGAAAATTATTTATCTGGTGTTGGTATAAAGCATACCGAACTGTATAAACACGACTTAGACATACTGCAAAAACTAAATCTTAACGCCTTCCGTTTTGGTATAGAGTGGTCCAGGATTGAACCAGAAGAAGGTATCTGGAGTGCCGAAGCGTTTGTATACTACAAAAATTATATCCAGGAGCAATTAGACCGCGGAATTGTACCAATGCTAAATCTATGGCACTGGACTATGCCGGTGTGGTTTGTGGAAAAGGGAGGTTTTGAAAAACGCTCAAATATTGTATTTTTCGAGAGGTTTGTGCGCAAAGTTTGTGCGGAACTTCAAATTAACAAGCTAAAGTACATAATTACGCTTAACGAACCAAACGTCTATGCCAGTTTTGGCTACGCAACAGGCGAGTGGCCACCAAACAAGAAAAATTGGTTTACGTTTTTTAAAGTGTATTATAATCTTGCTGTCGCCCATAAGCGTGTCTATAAAATTCTTAAAAAGTACGATAAAAGTCTACAAATTGGCGTCGCTGCCCAGCTAGCCAATATCCAGCCAAAACGCCCGCAGAATGTCCTGGATAACCTTGCTACAAAATGGATGCGCTACGCTTGGAATTGGTGGTTTTTAAACCGAATAAAACGCTATCAGGATTACGTAGGTTTTAACTACTATTTTACTGATTATTATTCCTTTAGGCAGTATAAGGGGCGTAAAAATTCGTTCTTTCATAGGGACAATCCGGGACTTCCTAAAAACGATTTGGGCTGGTACATGGAGCCAGAAGGTATCTATCCGCTCTTAGTGCGTGTTGACGCCCACTACAACAAGCCAATTATAATTACCGAAAACGGACTAGCCGATGCTGATGATAAAAGCCGTAAGTGGTGGATAGAAGAGACAATAATTGCCATGGAACGAGCACTGAGTGAGGGAATTGACCTGAAAGGCTACTACCACTGGAGTCTTCTAGATAATTTTGAATGGGCTTATGGCTGGTGGCCACAATTTGGCCTAGTTCATGTAGATAGAAAAACAATGAAGCGTACTGTTCGTCCAAGTGCTAAATTCTATGCGGAAAAAGTTGCCGAAATAAGCAGTGAGCAGTGAGCAGTGAGCAGTGAGCAGTGAGCAGTGAGCAGTGAGCAGTGAGCAGTGAGCAGTGAGCAGTACTGTCTCATTAAAGGAACGCAACATTGCTACAAGAACTTTCTTGGAGTCTAAGGGTGAACCACTACGATGGGTTGACAAAAACATAAGCGTGTAGTATAATACAACTTATGCCAAATAATCAAAAAGATAACTACGGTCCTGGCGTCTTCGAGGAAGAAGGCAGGCCTGCACCTGTCGAAACTCCAGTCCCTCCAACAACTCTTTCATTATCTGAACGTAAAAAAGCAGTTCTAGCAAGACTTGCTGGTGGCCCGATAGAAGGGAAGCTTGAAGGTTTTGTTGAAGGTGGAGTGAATAAAAAGCCTAGTAAATTTCTGAGAAATGTAGGCAAAGCAGCACTAGCCACAGGGGTGTTGCTTGCAGTTTCTCCGACAGCTCGTGAAACAGCTGGTAACATTGCTGATGCTGTAGTGAATATCGGACCTAATTCAGAAGATAATTACGATTTCCACAATACGAACACTAATGAAACGACTTTGCCGGTTGAAGTATCGGTTCCAGCAGTAACACCTCCTGTAGCACCATAAATAAATAGCGTAGCGATTTATCTGACCCACACCATATGGAGTGGGTTTTTAATTTTCTGTGGATAACTACAGAAAAACCCCTATAAATGGGTAAAAAAGGTATTGCTGTGGGTGTGTGTGGGTAGTATGCTGATGTCAGTGGGTAATCGTGGGAAGCCAAAACAGCTATACCAGTACGATTGGAAAAACAAAAACCACTAGAAATTTAAAAAACCACCACAACAATGGGAAAAGTAGACTACTTCGAACGCAAGCTCGACGATAAGAATCGTCTGACGATTCCGCCGGAACTGCGGGATAGCTTAGCTAATGGAGTAGTTATCACCAGAGGTTTTGGAAAATATCTGCATATGTACCCCAGCGATGTCTGGGATAGCATGGTAGAGCCAAAGCTAGAAGGGGATATCCTCGACGAGAGAATCGCCGACCTTAACGTACAGTTTAGGATGGGCAAGGTTGAAACCTCGTTGGATGGCAAACAGGGAAGAATCCGTTTGGACAATCACCTGATTGCATATGCAAGCATCGACAAAGATGTCGTTGTGGTTGGAGTCGGACGTTACTGGCGATTGATGGCAAAGTAGCTAATCAATTGAGATTGATAACAGTCACCTTAAAAATTCAAATAAAAGTCAATTAGGGCCTATAAGACACCCTTTCAGGGTTTCTTATCGCGCAGGACGCCAGAATAAATCTGTCGTACTGGCTGTTCTTCCCGAGCTACATAAGCACAAGGGGAACTGTAAATCGATTTAAGCTCAGCTAATTGGCAGCCAACAAGTGATTTTAAGGAACACTATAAAAGACCTTCGCACATTTCTCAAAACACCTCCCAAAACTCCACCTCACACATAAGTCTCTCAACTTTAGTCAATGAACAAGATGAGAATGAAGATTATTTGAAAATTTTTTAAATTTTCTCTAAAAAATCCTTCAGAAATTCGCATCGTTTCAAAGACCAACAAAAACAAAAACGTATAAAAACAAAAAGCTGGCTGCTGATTAGGTGACCTTAAAATAAAAAAAGATATGTCACAAACAAAAATCAAAAACAAAACAAATCAACACACACCGGTACTATTGCAAGAAGTACTGGATACGCTTGACCCCAAAATAGGGGATAGCTATCTGGATCTAACTGCAGGGTACGGTGGGCATGCGAGCGAAATTATTAGACTCACCAAGTCTAGTGCGGTGCTAGTAGACCGCGATGATAACGCTATAGCTGTTTTAAAGAATAACTTCGGTAATAACGAAGAGGTATCTTTAAGGCACCTAGATTTCCTGGAAGCAAGCAAACAGCTAGCTCAGGAAAAGCAACAATTTGATATTATTTTGGCTGATTTAGGCGTATCGTCACCGCACCTTGACAATGCAAGTCGTGGATTTTCGATAATGTCGGATGGTCCTTTAGACATGCGCATGGACGAAACACAAGAGCTAACAGCTGGAATTGTAGTAAATACATATTCTAATCGTGAGCTCGAGAGAATACTCCGTACGTATGGCGAAGAACCAAAAGCAAGACGAATGGCGCAATTGATTGTAGAATCAAGACCGCTAGCAACCACAACACAGCTTGCCGAGGTAGCAAAAAAAGTGTGGCCAGGCCATTCTCGGTCTCATCCAGCTACTCGATTGTTTCAAGCAATTCGAATAGAGGTGAACAACGAGTTAGGACAGCTCAGCCAAGCTCTACCAGCAATGGTTAAGCTACTAGCACCAAATGGCCGTTTGGGCATCATAACCTTCCATAGTTTAGAGGACAGAATTGTAAAGCAGTTCTTTAAAAGTATGGCAGGCGACAGATATGACGCGGAACTTATAGAAATAACCCGGCAACCGCGAACAGCCACACCCAATGAATTAGTTATTAATCCGCGTTCCCGTAGTGCGAAGCTTCGGGTCGTAGCGAAAATAAAAACAAACCCAGTAGTAGATCTTTCGTCAGCACCTTAGGTGCCAAAATAACAGCAAAGCTGTTTTACGAAAGACTCACAACTGGGAAAAGAAGGGCAGGGCAAAAGTTATGCCAATACAGGTAAAAACTAGCTCACGCTCCTACAAAGTAAAAGTCAGAGTAGTTTAACCTTATTATTTTAAGAGGTTAAACCAAAAAACTGACAAGCGCTTTTTAGAGCGTCCGATGGCTGAGAGAATAGGATATTTGTGTTCCTAGACTCTCAGCCACAAAGAAATCTATAAAAACAAAAAACAAAAAGAAAGGGCAGACAGAGCTACAGTAGCTCGGGAAGAACAGCCCAAAATCGAATTTATTTCGATTCTGGCGCGGTAAGAACCCTGAAAGGGTGTCTTATGCGGCTTCAGCCAAAAAATATGACATACTCAACATCACTATCAATTGGAAAATCACGCTTTTCAACGCGAGGCCAAAACGCCGTATCGTTCCGCAATGAATCAACGCGTCTAGGGCCTGTCAGTAACGCAATTGTCCTGATTATTCTAACTTGCCTAATTGGACTGGTTTATCTAACTCAAGTAACAAAAACAAACGCTTATAGCTATCAGATACAAGAACTTCAGACGAAGCAATCATCACTCAAAGAAGATCAAAAAGATTTGGAACTATCGGCAGCTAGGTTGAAGTCTATCGATTCAGAAGCGGTTGCAAAAGCCTCTCAGAGTCTCGTATCTGTTGCGCCTAGCGGAACTATTCAGTAGAACAGGATATAATATAGGCAACCCATGGAACAATCTGCCTACTTTTCATCTATAAAACGAATAAAAATCTATTATATTGCTTTAGTCCTGATTTCTATCATTATCGGGGTAAGGCTTTTTTATTTACAAGTGTTAAAGCACGACTATTACGAAAATCTGGCACTTTCTAGTCAGTTAAAACAGTTTGAAATCCCGGCAGACAGGGGCGGAATATATGCCTATGATGGAACGGAAATAGTGCCTTTAGTTTTAAACGAGACACGGTATAGGATTGTTGCTGACCCTGAGATAATTACTGATTCTGAAAAAACAGCAAAAGACCTAGAATCAGTGGTAAATATTCCAGCTGATCAAATCAAGTCGATAATTGAACGTGATTCTAGGTATGAAATAATCGCAAACAAACAGACAAAAGAAGTAAAAGATAAAATTGACTCCCTAAAACTCGCCGGCATTTTTACTAATGAAAAAGTCCCGCTAAGAGTATATATTCAAGGTTCAATCGCAGGACAGATCCTAGGGTTCGTCAACGACGAGGCTGAAGGAAATTATGGCATAGAACAGTATTTTAACGACGAGCTAACAGGTACACCTGGGCGCGTGAAGGCCCTGACAGACCAAAACAATGTCCCACTGCTTGCAACTTCAGATAATTTGCTCGTAGACCCTGTGGACGGTAAAGACATTGTTCTGACTATTGACGTAGCTATGCAGAGACAAGTAGAAGAAATATTGAAAAACGGGCTAGATAAGGCTCTGAGTAGCTCAGGGAGCATAATTATTATGGATCCAAGAACAGGTTCTATTAAAGCAATGGCCAATTACCCAAGTTATGATCCAGCAAAGTTTTCAGAGATTGAAGACCCGGCGATATTTACAAACCCATCAGTTAGCGAACCGCTAGAACCAGGTTCAATTATGAAAACTCTTACAGCGTCTGCTGCTCTCGACTCAGGCTCTGTCACAGCCGATCAAACATATTACGACCCTAGCTTCTTTAAGGTTGATGATGCAGTTGTTAAAAATATAGAGGAAGATGGCGGTGCATCTCAGAGAAGTATTTCAGATATATTACAATTTTCTCTAAACACCGGAGCCACCTGGTTATTAATGCAAATGGGCGGAGGCGAGCTAAACGAACAGGGTAGAATAGTTTGGCACGACTATATGACAAATCATTTCGGCCTAGGTAAACAGACCGGTATCGAGCAAGGATATGAAGCGGAAGGCATAGTGCCTGACCCTATTGAAGGCTATGGTTTAAATATTCAGTACGCTAACACGGCATTCGGCCAGGGTATGACGGCAACGCCTTTGCAGATGGTGACAGCATTGTCAGCTGTTCTTAACGGTGGTACGTACTACAGACCAACACTAATCAGTGGGACAATTTACGATTCTGGGGATGTTGAGTCTACAAAACCAGATGCTTTAAAATCTGGCATCGTCAAAAAAAGCACTTCAGACTCAATTATAAAATTTATGAATAATGTAGCAGTTAAAAACAACAAATCCTCAACAAGGGAAGGCTACCAAGTAGGGGGCAAGACCGGTACTGCAGAAATCGCTAACCCAAATGGTGGATATTATGAAGACAAGTTTAATGGTACATACGTCGGTTACGTTGGTGGAGACGAACCAGAGTATGCGATATTCGTAAGAGTTAACGAACCGAAGATAGGTGGCTACGCTGGGTCAAAGGCCGCTGGCCCTATTTTTTCCAGTTTAACAAATATGTTAATTGATAATTTTACTGTATCAAGGATAAGCAATTAGTGATAAAATTAACAGAGATATAAGAAAGAAATAAAAAATGGCAGATTACACATTAACTATTCAATCTAGCGCTTTCATAGAAGCCCTACTTTTTGGTGTATTTGGCTTTATATTAGCAATGGTTTTAACCCCGTTATACACCACAATTGCATATAAATATGAGTGGTGGAAAAAACCACGAACAAATGCCGTAACAGGTGAAAAAGCTACCATTTATCAAAAACTACATGCTGAAAAACACCGCTCAAACATCCCAACAATGGCAGGTATAATTTTTATCACCGCTACCGCAATAATTACACTAGTTGCTAACCTAGATAGAAGCCAGACGTGGTTGCCATTGGCTGCCATGTTAGGTGCTGGTTGCGTAGGACTATTGGACGATTTCTTGAACATCAAAAGCTTTGGGAAAGGTGTTGCCGGACTAAGGGCAAGAACTAAGTCGATTCTAATTTTTATTGTATCAGCCATTGGTGGTTGGTGGTTTTTTGCAAAACTAGGTGTAGATACTATAAATGTTCCAATTATTGGTGACTTAACATTGGGCTGGTTAATTATTCCGCTGTTTATTCTTGTCGTGATTTCAACGGCAAATGCAGTAAATATAAGTGATGGACTGGATGGTCTAGCGGGTGGTTTAGCAGTTATAGCATTCACTATTTATGCGCTAATTGCTATGTTGCAGGGTGAATACGGAATAGCCGGTTTTTGCATGACTATAGTCGGAGCATTGTTAAGCTATACCTGGTTTAATGTGTATCCGGCAAGGTTTTTTATGGGTGATTCGGGGTCGTTCGCACTTGGTACTGCGCTGGGTGTCGTTGCGATGCTCACCGACACAGTATTGCTACTACCTATAATAGGCGGGGTTTTCGTAGCAGAAGCTGGTTCAAGCCTGATACAAATTACGTCAAAAAAACTTCGAGGTGGCAAAAAAATATTTAAAATTGCACCAATTCATCACCATTTCGAGGCAATGGGGTGGCCAGAAGCAAAAGTAACGATGAGGTTTTGGATACTAGGAACAATTTGTGCTTTTGTGGGGTTAATACTGTACATGCTGGAGCTTAACCTGTGAATTACAAAGGCGCAAGGCTTTTAGAAAAGCGCCGAAATGCTCGAAATGTATCGGGCTTAGAGAGCTTATCATTTCGTCGTCATAGACCCGACTACGTAATAGTTATTTTAATCTCAGCACTGTTAGTTGTTGGAGCGGTAGTCGTGTATGCCATCGGACCGGGGCTTACGAATGGTAAAAATTTACCAGAAAACTATTTTAGCACAAAGCAACTCACGGCGATTGCTATTGGTGTAATTGGATTCATAATTGCCGGATCCGTGCAGATGCATAACTGGAAAAAGTTACAAACTCCCATAATAATCATTGCTGGAATAGTTGCAATCCTAGTAAGGGTAATAGGCGAAGAGATTAACGGTGCTCACCGCTGGATTCAGGTAGGCGGTTTTTCTTTTCAGGCAGCAGAACTCATTAAGCTTGCCATTGTATTGTGGTTGGCATCATTTTTAACGCGCAAAGTTACTGGAGACCAAATAGCCCGAGATAAAGACACCTTTAAGTGGTTAGGAGTGTTACTGGGCTTAATTGCAGTAGTTGTGGCGGGTTTGCATAGCGACCTAGGTTCTGCGGCTGTTATGATGGCTGTCGTGGGTATTACGGCATATACGTCCGGTCTACCTGTTAAAAAACTAGCTTCAATCGGTGCTGTAGTTGCTGTAATTGCGCTTGTTGCTGTCGTTAGCACACCCTATAGAAGAGACAGAGTCTCGACATTTTTAAATCCAACCGCCGACTGCCAGGTAGAGGGCTATCAGGCCTGCCAAGCCATAATAACTATTGGATCAGGGGGTTTATTCGGTAAAGGATTAGGTCGTAGTGTTCAAGCATACGGATATTTACCTTTTCCAGAAAATGATTCAATTTTTGCAATCGTTGGAGAGAAGTTTGGTTTTGTAGGATCGGTAGTAATTGTTGGCTTGTTTTGGGCGTTGTTTAGGCGTATTGCTAATATAGCAAAATCTGCCCCAACAGATTACTCTAGACTGCTAGTAACAGGGATTTTGGTTTGGTTAAGTACGCAAATGATTATTAATATTGGTGCGATGGTAGGATTACTGCCTTTGAAGGGTATTACTTTGCCATTTGTAAGCTACGGTGGCACTAGTATTATTTTTGTCATGATAGCCATGGGTATTGTATTTCAGGTTTCTCGCTACACTGACTTGACTAGTGGGCAATTAAAAAACGAACGTCATAGCGATGTACGGCCGACTATCCGCTACAGTAGGAGAGTTTAGCCGTGAGTAAGCCTATAATTTATGTACTAGTAGGTGGGGGTTCGGGTGGACATCTGGCGCCGCTTATTCCTATTGCACAAAAAATAAAGAAACTCGATCCTAGCAGTGTCGTAATTCATATTGGCCAGTCCGGCGACAAGCTAAACGAAATGCTAAAGAATGAACCGTCAATTGATAAATTCTACACTGTAACCGCCGGAAAGTTTAGAAGATACAACGGAGAGAGCTTTCTCCGTAAGCTATTTGATATAAAAACTAACCTTCTTAATATACGTGATTTCTTTAGGTTTCTAATCGGCATTGCCCAGAGCTATTTTCTTCTCAGGCGAATTCATCCGAGCATTATTTTCACAAAAGGTGGCTACGTTTGCGCCCCTGTAGGCATTGCTGGGCGTTTTAGAGGTGTGCCTTATATTACGCACGATTCAGACGCCACTATCAGTTTAGCTCACCGAATAATTTCTAAAAAAGCAGTAATGCATCTAACGGCAATGCCCGTCGAATACTACAAACAGTACCAGAGCAGTAAAACTAGGCAAGTGGGAATTCCGGTAAGAGCTGAGTATGTTCAAATTTCCGATACTGAAAAAGAAAAGATTAAAGAAAAACTTAGATTCGATAAATACAGCAAAATATTACTTGTCGTTGGCGGGGGGCTGGGTGCAAAAAACATAAACTCTGCAGTGATTGCCGGTAGCCCAGAGTTACTAAAAGACCCTGAAGTAGTATTAGTGCATATCACCGGTCACAAACTTTACAACGACGTAATAACAGAGTACGAAAAGCAAAATGTAGACAAAAACAGAGTAGTTTGTCTGCCGTTCACAAGTAGCCTGTACCTATATAGTGGAGTCGCTGACGTTGTTATAAGCAGGGCAGGGGCTACCAATATGGCAGAGCTCTCAGTGCAAGCCAAAGCCTGTATAGTTGTCCCCAACCCGTTGTTAGCCGGGGGTCATCAGCTAAAAAACGCAGAAGTATTTGAAAAATCAAACTCCGCAATCATAGTTCAGGAAAACGATTTAACTAAATCACTGATTAGGGCAACTATTGATTTACTAAACGACAAAGAAAAACAAAAAGAACTGTCTAAGAACCTTCGTATGAGTGCAGTTTTAGATGCATCGGATATAATTGCAGAAATTCTAGTTGAAACCGCTAGTAATAACCCTAAATCCGAGCGGAGATAGATGGTCGTAAAGCTATGAGTATTTTTAAATCCAAAAAACCCCTTACTAGAAATGCAAATTTTGAGCATAAAAGTACAGCACCAATTATGCGTTATTATCGACCGCCAATATCCGGTAAAAGCCAAAGAACAACCAACGACAAGCCTGTGTCTAATAATTCTAGGACTAATTCAGAAAGCTCACGCACCAGTGTATTTAGTCTAATTTATAGGTGGTTTGGGATAATAATAATTTTGTTTTTAATAGTTGCTAATACGACTATATCTGACGCGATAGTTAAAATTAATAGTGATAGCCAAGCTAATTTGTATAGGTCTTTGGAAGAATATAGAGAGGGGATTAATAATATTTTCGAGTCGAATTTTAAAAACAGAAGTAAGTTTATGCTCAATTCTAGTTCTTTCGAAACAAAGATAAAAACAATGTTTCCAGAAGTTGAGTCTGCGGTAGTAGTTACTCCTCTAGCTGGAAGGCGTTTGCAGGTCGGCTTAGAGTTAGAAAAGCCCTTAGCTCGGCTTAACCAGGCTTTGAGTAACTCACAAGCTGTTTTAAGCTATTCCGGTACTGTAGTTCTAGAAGACGACGCCACTTTGATAAACGAAAAGTTTGCGCAGATTCCTAGCATTTCAATACCTAATATAACCTATTCTGTCGGAGATCAAATATTAACATCATCAGAAGCCGGTTTAATAAGGCTACTTATCAATGAATTTGACGGTTCTACTCCTTATCGGCATAAAGTAAAAAGTATAGAGTTTGATGTACAAAAACGTGAAATTCGCGTAAGGTTTGAATCTGTTAGTTATTTTGCAAAACTAACTCCAGAGAGGGAGAGCAGGGTACAGGTAGGAGCATTAGTATCTGCCCTTAAAAGCATGACCGAACAGAGTAGTTTGCCTACAGAATATATAGATGTAAGAGTAGACGATAGGGTATTTGTTAAATAACTAACCCCCTATCTGTCTCACCCACTACCCCTGTTTATGTTCGTAAAATGTTCAGTATTATAGAAAAAACATATATTAAAACAGAATATATTAAAAGTCAAATATACAAAATGTAGTGGGGGAGGCCAGAAGGGTAGAATCAAATATATAATAACAAAAGCGTGAAAAAGCAAACATTTCACAGTGTAGAGTGTGGATAACTATTAAAGGTAGTACAAATTACGACACAAGTTAGTAACTAGTATCTAGAAGTTAGTATCTAGAATAATACGCCAGTTAAATAGTCAAAAGCGTAGCATTATAGTGAAACACAGGAAAGTCCCCCGTTTGGGGATGAAGTCATAAGTCATCTATTAAATCAATATACATGTCGCAAAATATACATTGTACGACGTGATGTCTATGTTCGGATTATGCTCTAACCCACCGTTCATTTAGCATTTTTCATTTGCCGTTTCGCATAGATTTTTAATTTTGCATTTACTATTTATCTCCACTGCCCGCCTACATAGTTTTTTTGAAATATCTACATCCACAGCTTTTCGTTTCATAAATAAATTTAACACTAATTTAGTGTTCGTAAATTGTTCACTAATCATCATTAATATGAACAAGCGCAGATAATACATCCTGCATTTCAGCTATTCGTTGCTGGTAGAACTCTGCTAGTAATTCAGCTGTATCAGGGCTAATTTGGTATGTTAGTGCTTCATTTGGATTAGATTGTGTGTTCGCCGCTCGTAAAACACCATATGCTATTAAATCAATAATTCTTTGATAGCTTGAACCGCCGGAAGTTTGTGACGCATCTATAGATTCTAAAATTTCTTTTTTTGTCGAGGGTTTTGAGCTTGTTGCTACCGCCTCAACAATCTTTGCAGTTTGAGATGGTTCAAAATGTCTTTTAATTAACGGGTCTAAGTCGTCTGAAGCCATATAAAATGTCTCGTAGATTTATGATTTAAGCTAAAGTATATGTGGCTTTTGCAGTTCTTTTGAACTGTGGTTTGCCTTGTAGGTTAAGTAGAATCGTAGTTTCTTTAACAAAACGCTTCTTCAATACTCTTTTGACAATTTCGTCTCTGTGCAGTGGTTCATCAGCGTCTTTAAGCACCTCTGTTATAACATCGGCGACTGTTCCCTGTTTAAAGCCCCACTCTTTTAGTGCGTAAATGCCACGTCCAACTAGGATAAATCTCTTGTCTTTTATAAGTTCGTTGTGAATAGCCTGTGTAGTTACATCTTTTCGTTTAAAATCAGATTCACGGATAGATTCAGCGATTTCACCGAAGTGCATCTGTTTGCCGTTTTCGTGCAGTATAACGTAGATTTTGTCTCTGATGTTCTTTGGGTTAACTGTTGGCCACTTCATAAGTCCCCAGCGTCCGTTAAGTGTAGCTAAGTTTTTGCTAACACTTGCAAGTGCAGCAACGGCTTTTGCGTCTGGATGACCCATAGCTCCAGCGATTTCTTCAATCTTTGCCGGCTTACCAATTTTCTTTATAGCTTCAATAACGTGCCCAACATTATCTTTAACACTTTTTTCACTATAAACTTCCTTTAGCGAGACAGCATTGTGAAAATGGTCATTTTCGCCAACGTGAGTCAGGTTTGGTGCTAGCTGTGATAGAAAAGCGACTCTAGAACGGTCAATTTTGCTAGCTTCTTTAACTACCTTATCTGTAATATCAGAAATTCTGGCTACATTCCCCATCTGTTTGATATGCGCGCTCAAGGTCTTTTCAATATCTGCAATATGAGGTAGTTCTTTTTCTGCAACGCTTTTTAGCTTAGTCATCACAGCCTTTTCTAGCTGTCTTACTCTTTCTCGAGTTATGCCTAGTAGTTCACCAATCTGCTCCAGCGTTTCTTTACGGTCGTATAATCCGTATCGGCGTGCAATTATTTCGCGTTCTCTTTCGCGGTCTATTGTTCCAAGAATATCCTTGACCACCTGTTCAACATTCAATGTCAGCTCGTTTGTTTCCACTGTTTCAGTCATTAGTTTCCTGCTTTCTTATAACTCTATTGTAAAACAAATGTTTTTAAAAGTCAACATTTGTTGTCTTATATGTGTATTTTAACAGTAATTCGCGTAAATTGCACCTAAAATGTATGTCAATATTACTACAAAACATAGCCCCCTACCCTACAAGTTGTGGAAAGCACGACATTATGTCATTACAGATAGCGCTCATGGTTGAAATACATTGAAAAATGAAATATGAAAAATGGAAAATGGGAGCTACTGTATCTACCCATATTTCATGTTTCATTTTTCAATTAATATGCACTACAAAATGTATAAAATGAATAATTTAGGACTTCTTTTTTGTGGATTTTCGCTTCGTTGTAGTCTTTTTAGCATTCCCTTTGCGGGCAAAACGGCCTTTTGCACTCTTTTTAGGTGCGTTTGCTATCATATCAATCGCTTGCTCTTCAGTAATTGTCCCTGGATCCACATCTTTCGGAATTCTGGCATTGGTTTTGTCTTTTTTAATATATGGGCCATAAGGACCATTTAGTATCACAACACCGCTCGGGAACTCCTTAATGGGTTTACGTTTTTCGCTAATAACAGATATAACTTCCCTGGCCTCAAGTTCAGTAACAGTTAGCGGGTCTAAGCCTTTTATAGAGAAAAACTCTTTCTCTACCTGTACATATGGACCAAATCTACCAATATTGGCCTTTATTTCTTTTCCCTGCAAAGTAGTGCCCACAACTCTAGGCAGTTTAAACATCTCCAGGGCCTGTTCTAGTGTAACTGTCTCTAGGCGGGCACCTTTAGGAAGTGGGGCGAACCGTGGTTTTTCCTCATCGGTAGCCTCGCCAAGCTGTAGCATTGGTCCAAATCGCCCAAATCTAGCTATAATCATGCCTCCAGATTTAGGGTCAACCCCAATTTCTCTGGCTTGCGACACTGTAGAACGGTCAATATCGCCAGATTTTTCAATCAATTCATGGAAAGGTGTGTAGAAATCCTGCAACATCTTGTTTCTATCAAGTTTATTGTCGGCAATACGGTCAAAATCTAGCTCAACGCTTGCGGTAAAATTATAGTCCACTACCTTTTCAAAGTGCCCAGTTAGGAAGTCACTCATGATTTTACCAGTAGGCGTTGGAACAAGTTTACCCTTATCAGAACCGGTTTTCTCATTCACTATATCTCTTACAATTTCACCGTTATTCTCTAGTTTTAACTCAATAATTTCTCGTTCCTCACCCTCACCTTCACCTTTTTCGGCGTAACCCCTGGCTTGAACAGTGCCAATAATAGTAGCGTAAGTACTTGGCCGACCAATGCCTAGCTCCTCTAGCTTCTTAACCAAACTACCTTCAGAATATCTGGCCGGTGGTCGAGTATACATTTGACGGGCTGTTGTCTCGACTACGTCTAGCGCCTGTTTTGCGCGTAATGACGGCAAAATGTCTGGGTCTTTGCTCCCACCGCCGTAAACTCGCAAAAAACCGTCAAATTTAACCACCTCTCCCTTCGCTTGGTAGGTATGGGAGTTGTTGCTAATAGTTATAGTTACAGTAGTTCTTTCAATTTTGGCTGACGCCATTTGGCTAGCTAGAGTCCGGTTTCTAATAAGCGTATACAGTCTCTGGTCGTATTCATCGCTAGTAACTTGCACTTTAGATACATCTGTTGGTCTAATCGCCTCATGGGCTTCTTGGGCGCTGGCAGACTTGGTCTTAAAGCTTCTGACCTGGGAGTAATCTTCCCCGTAGTTATTAGTTATATAGCTTTGAGAACTGGCAATAAACTGACCGGCTAAAAACACAGAGTCGGTTCTCATATATGTAATATGTCCGTTTTGGTATAGCCTTTGTGCGCTAGACATTGTCGCCTTAGACCCAAACCCTAGTTTGGCGTTGGCGTCCTGCTGAAGTGTAGACGTTGTAAATGGTGGTCCTGGGTTTCGTACTCCAGGAGTTACAGCTACATCAGAAACACTATAGCTAGCGTTTTTTAGTGTTTCCAGGAAGTTTTTGGCCTCTTCTTCACTGTCAAATCGTTGGTCTAGTTCGGCTTTGAACTCTTCTCCGCCACTCTCAAAAAAAGCAGAAACCCTAAACTGATACGAACCCTCAAAGCTTTCTATTTCGCGCTCTCTCTCGACAAGTAGTCTTACGGCTGGGGATTGTACTCGTCCTGCAGATTTACCACCAGGCACTTTTTGCCATACTACTGGTGATAGCTCAAAGCCCACAATTCTATCTAGTATTTGTCTAGCCTGTTGTGCCTCGACTAGTTTCATATCTACTGTACGCGGATTTTTAACAGCTTCTTCAATGGCGGTCTTGGTTATCTCATGAAAAACAATTCGCTTAGTAGTCTTAATATCTAAGCCTAACGCCTCACATAAATGCCAGGCTATTGCCTCTCCTTCACGGTCTTCGTCAGTTGCTAGCCAAACAGTGTCAGCTAGTTTGGATGCTTTTTTAAGCTCAGCTACAGTTTTTCTTTTGTCGTCGTCAATCTCGTAGGTTGTTTTAAAGTTATTAGCAACGTCAATCGGTGGCGTACCACCTTTTGCCTTCTTAGCAATAGAGCGTACATGACCAATAGAAGACATAACCCTAAAATCAGAGCCTAAATATTTCTCGATTGTTTTGGCTTTTGCCGGGCTTTCTACTATTACTAGATTTTTGCTCAACTTTGTTTCCTTGTCATTATGCTAAAGTATACCTTATTTGGTCTCGTGTCTAACAATCGCGTAGTCTAACTTAATAAATAATAAATAGCAAATAACTTAACTTAAATGCCACAGGCCAACCGCGTCTTGTCGAACCTGGCCGGATATTTCTAGCATTGTCAGAGACGTTTGCAAATCTTTAGTGCTTAGTTTTGTCTCCTGCTCAATCAGCGATATGTCTTGGATTCCGCCCGCTATTGCCTGTAGGACCAATGTTTCTGTTTCGTTTCCGCCGGTAAGGGTTAGCTGTATGGCTTCTGGTTTAATATTCAACAACTTTAGTATGTCCTGAGATGAAGTTATTAGATGCGCTCCCTGCTTGATTAAAAGGTTAGTACCAGAGCTAAGCGGGCTATTTATAGGTCCTGGCACCGCACAAATCGGGATATTCATAGATTTAGCGTGTTTAGCCGTATTAAGGCTCCCGGACTTCTCTGTGGCCTCAGGGATAATTATAATGTCGCTAAACCCCGCAATAATTCTGTTTCTTTCCAGGAAGTCATAGCTTCTAGGCATATGATCACTTGAGTATTCGCTTATAACGCTTCCGTGTTCTGTGATTTGTTTGGCATATCTTGCGTGTGAAGCGGGATATATATTATCTAAACCAGACGCCAACACTGCAATTGTCTTTCCTCCACACGCCAATACTGCTTTGTGGGCAATAATATCCACTCCAAACGCCAGACCGCTGACAATAACTACCCCTGCCCGACTTAGCTCTGTGGCCAGTTGTTCTGTCACCTGTTTGCCGTACGGTGTTGGTTTACGGCTTCCTACTATGGCAACCACGGATTTGTTTATAAGTTCGTTCGGGTCTATCCCTATGTACATAATCTCACCGACCGGTGTTTTTAAGCGGTCTAACTTGTTTTTCAGGGGTGGTTTAAGCGTTAGTATTTTCATAATATTTAATTGCAATTAACTCAAAAATATAGATTAGTATTGACATAAGGCCACTTTTTTGCTAAAATAACAACTTGTAAGCCCGCTTTGCGGACATTACGTACCTTATACCCCCTAAATTCTAGCACTAATTCGTCTTTATGGCGGTAGTGCAAAGAATTTAAGTTTTACAGTTGCCATTCGTCGTTGTTACCCTCCACGCCGTTTAGCTATCAGCTTCGAGCTGAAAGGCTGTAAAATTTTTACTGGTTATCAACGTTATCGTTGGTAAATAGTAAATTCCCTTTAACCCCGTATTCCTCCCTCGTTTTATTTGAGCTGGAGCTGTAATAGCGGAAAAACCTTTGAGTGGGCCCTTATGCTACTTTTGCGAGATAGCATAAGGGAAGGCCTTCAAGGTGGGTTGAAGGGTGTAATTTTGGGATGTCCATTGAGTGACGTCCCCTAATATGAACCTCTAGCGGTGCCCACCCCCTCTAGAGGTTCTTATTAGTTTTAGGGACATCCCAAGCGGTGCCCATCCGCCTTTGGCGGACCCGAAACTTCTTTCTTGAAAACAAGTTTTCAGAAGAAGGTTTCCTTGCGAAAGTCCACAGGACTTTCTCACCCTCTGTAGGCTCTTTTTATTGGGGGTGGACAGCCGGCGGCACCCAGTCACGCTAGCGTGACCACAGAATTAACTTACTTTGAACAAGTTCAAAATCAGTTAGATTCTCTTGCGTTGTGCCACCGGCACAACTCACCCTCTAAAGCTCTTATTTATTTGTAGACATCCCAAGCGGTGCTCAGTCACCTACGGCGACCCCCGAACTTCTGCTTTGAAAGCAAGCTTTCAAGTGAAGGTTCGTTTCCAGACTGCCACTGGCAGTCTTCACCCTCTAGAGCTCTTGAGTTATAATCTAAACAATGAGACTTATTATAGTAAGAGGTGGAGGGGCTACCGGAAAAACAGCACTGGCTCGGAGATTGGCTCAAGATCTTAAATATGAACTGTATTCAAAAGATGGATTTAAAGAGAAAGAGTTTGATAAACTAGATAACCGACCTACAGCACTTCAGATGAAAAACTTGGAATCTAAAAGCTGGGATTTGACCTACTCAGCCGTCAAGAACGCTGTCAGCAAGAACACAGCGCTTATTATAGAAGGAAATTTTATGAAACCTCAAAAAAGACAAATTATAAAAGCTATCAATAAAGATACAGTTGTGATTGAAGTCTATTGTCGTGCTAAAGGGCTAGCTTCATTTAAGAGGTTTGTACGAAGAAATGAAAGCGGTGAGCGTCATAGAGGTCATAGAGATAGGATATTTTATCCTATTGTTTTTCTGGAGTCAGTTGCCGGAATTATAGGTATTACTCCGTATAAGCCCTTTAAAATATCTGGAAATTTTATAGAGGTTGATACTACGGATTTTAACAATGTCGAGTATACAAACATTTTAAATTATATTAAAAGTATATAAATGATGAAATACACCGACGCTCAAGTAGAACAGACTGTAAACATCCTATTAAATGGGGGGGTGGTTGTTATGCCAACGGATACGGTTTATGGGTTAGTTTGTTCAGCAAGTAACCCAGCGGCGGTTAAACGAATGTATGAAATAAAACAGCGCTCTGGGAAGCCTGGTACTATTATTGCCGGTTCTGTTGAACAGCTAGTCGACATAGGATTTAACGAGACAGAAATTAATACTGCCAGCCAGTTTTGGCCGGGCACTGTCAGTGTTATTTTAAGAGCTAGCGATAATCTAGATTATTTGCACATGGGCAAAGAATCCCTTGCTGTTCGAATCCCAGACATAGAATGGCTTCGTGCACTACTTATACAGGCCGGACCGCTAGCTACTACTAGCGCTAACCTGCCCGGTGAGCCGACAGTAACTAGTGCTGAGCAAGCTAGAAATATCTTTGACGATAAAGTAGAGCTCTACATTGATGGTGGCAAAATTACTAACGGTAAGCCGTCAAAAATAGTGCGTATTCTACCTAGTGGTGAAACAGAGACAATAAGAGATTAAATTGAAATTGTTGCGTCTTGAAGTGGGCCGGCGGTGCGCTCGTCAATTAATGCGCAGACTTCTTTTAGGATTTTTGGTAGTTTTTCGTGTTGTGCGTCGCTAAAATTCTGTAGTACAAAGTCGGCACTATCAATCTGTTTTGGCTCTTTTGGACCAATTCCTATGCGTATACGTCCAAATCCGCCAGCTGGCGGAGTGCCTGCGTGCAGTAGCAGTGATTTAATACCGTTGTGCCCTGCGCTACCCCCACCGGTACGGCTACGAATTGTTCCAAAATCTACATCGAGTTCGTCATAGACCACAAGCGTTTCCATATCTGTGATTTTATAGAACTTCTGAACTGCTTGTACTGCTTCCCCGCTCAAGTTCATCATCGTAGTGGGTTTTACTAGCAAAACCCTAGTGCTACCGATGTTACCTGTGGCTATATAACACTTCAAATCACGCTTTTCTATCCAGTCTGAGAAATCGTGCGACTGTTTGTACCTATCCAGCGCCATAAATCCAGCGTTGTGACGGTTTTTAGCGTGCTCAGCGCCCATATTACCCAAACCAACAACTAACAGCGTCTGGCTGTTGCCAATTGTGTAGAGAGGCTGTGATTCATGATAATTAGTCCGTTTTCTGTCAAATAAACCCATGAAGTTAGTATATAGTAGCTAGACGCTAGTATCTAGTAGACATAGCAAAGAAATTAATGTATTTGCATTAATTGCTATTATGAGTTTATATATTCTAAATGATTGATATCGAGAGACAAAGGGATTGCTTTGATGTTTTACGCGCCCATCCACTAAATGACCCGCAAAGACTCTATGTGCCCGAACTTATTCCTGCAACAGATTTACATAGTCAGGATGTTGTTGATGAATGGATTTTTAAGGTTGCTCAAAATTGGTCCAGAGCACACAATAATCAAGAGATAATTGTCCATAATGTACCCGACACGATTGCGGGTTTGACCAACGACCTAGAATACATATTTTTAAACGTTTCTGGCAATGGCTACCTAAATGAAGACCCCCCACTTACTCCAGAATCTTTCGAAGACTTTTTTCTTATTTGGCCCTCTACTAAAAGACAAGGTGCACCAAACGTGCACGTGGGACCCAACAATATCGCAGGATATGATGTTTCTATAAAACACGCAGTTAAGTATGAATTTTCAGATAAGCCTGTAGTTTTTGATTATGACTTGAACTCTGAGGAAGTAAGAGGTGTTGATACTGTTTCAGGATTAGATATGCTAGGCTTGTATGTTCGTCAATTTCACGATGAGCAAGTTAGATTTTTGGCACAAACTGATACGGTATTTTTTAGTCAAGGTATTGAGGGGCTAATGATTGCACGATCACTTCCCTTCCTTGCGCTTTCTTATATGTCGTTTAAGGATACACTATCTATCCCCGGGCTATCGTTTTCTGCTTTTGTGGATAATGAAGGCAGAGCTGAAATAGTTCCTCTAATAGCAGAAGCAGATTTAAAAGAGATAAAACCAGTTGATAGGATAGACATATCTAAAGTACCATTCGATCTATACTTTGACGATAATGACCCCGCAGAAGTAATCGGAGCTGGAATTATTGAAGGCAATATTCATATATTTGATATAAATCATTTAGACCTTGCGCCAAACGGTTCTATTGTCTTAATTAATGACGAGTCAGAGCTTGGCGAAGTCTCACCCGCAACACTATCAGTAATGCTGTCTGGCGCATTAGTGGTCGTTAGCCGAGGTTATAGGGGTTTAAATAAAGAAGCCCGTCGTGCTAGAAATCAAAATCACAGTCACAGTAAAATTGTTGCAAGAGGCTTGTCTCAGGAAAGACCAGATAACTTTATTTGGAGTCAGTTACCGCACATTAATCCTGGCGATGAAGAGGCTGAAATATGGGAAAGATTGATGTCATCTAAGAGAGCTGTTGTTGCAAGCGACGGAAAAGTATTAAAAATAAAAGCCCTGTAGCTAACCACCCTCTGAAAAACTGATGAAATCAATCAGGCATGCTCGAGTCAAGCGACAAGCAAATCCAGAAACAAATAACATTTAATAATGTTTACTGGACGCTTGCGTTCTTGTCGCGCGAGTATGCCAAGGGTTTGATTTAAGTCATGTTTCTTCAGTCGGGTGCGGGGTTTTTGCTATCTTTTTTACCTGCAGGAAAAAGATAGTCGGGGGTGTGGCGCCGAAACAGCCACAATGTAGCTAGAATTTAATAAAAACCTAATTTTCGGATTTGTTTCGGCGCATCGTTCTGTCGCGGTTGCCGTTATTCTTAAACTTTTTTTCTTTTTCTTCGTCACGGTCGATAAACCATAGCTGAATAGGTGTGCCTTCATAATTCCAAGACTCGCGCAACATCTTATCCATATGACGCTTATAACTCCAGTGTAGAAACTTGGTTTGAGAGCCAAAAACTTTAAATGCAGGGATTGGATTATCTTCTTCCTGCACCATATATCGTAGTTTTGGCATACGGTTTTTAAGACCTGCTGGCGGGTGGTGGTTAGTGACTTTTTTAAGCCATGAATTCAGTTCTCTGGTACCGATTTTTTGGGCCCGACGTTCCATAATTTCTAGAACAATATCAAAAATCTTGGTAACATTTCTACCGGTTTCGCTACTTGTAAATATTAGCGGTGCCCACGGGGTAAAGTTGTAATCATATTGCAGGCTTCTGGATACTTGACTTTGCAAATCAAGAATTTTCTTCTTTGTCCCTTTTTCTTTCGTATCTTCTTCAACTACTGTTTTGTCTGGTGCGGTTGTGGATTTTATGCCTTTTTTAGCGTCACGCTTAGCTTGGCGCTTGTTGAATTCCATTTCCTCGTCTGTTAAGACAACGGGCGCTTCCTTGAGCATATCCCATTTGCTAACAACTAGGACCAACCCCTTGCCCGCTTCCTTGATAAGGCCAGCTATTTTTTGGTCAAGGGCTACGCTTAGTTCGTTAGCGTCAATTAGTAGCAAACAAACATCAGCTTGCTCGATAGCATGCAGTGACCGAAGAACACTAAAATGCTCTACTCCGCGCTCTATCCGCCCACTTCTACGTATGCCTGCTGTATCCAGGATTTCTATCTCACGGTTCATGTATTTGACTAAAGTTCGGTTTACGTCTCGGGTGGTACCTGCCCTGTCAGCAACAATTGCCTGCTGTTTTTTAGCAAGTGCGTTATATAGGCTAGATTTGCCGACGTTTGGACGGCCTAGCAGTGCTACTCTGATTCTGTCGCTGGCCTCTGCTATAACTGCGTCTGGTAGTGCTTCTTCTAGAGCATCTTCCAGTTCTTCAAAACCTAATTTTTGAGTCGCAGATGTAGCTATAAGTGGTCGTATTCCAAGCTTTTCAAAGTTATCTATCTGTTCATCTTTGGCTTTGTCGGCTTTGTTAACAAGCAATATTAGCTTTTTACCACTTTTGAAAGCAAGTTTAGCTACACGACGGTCTTCTTCGGTTAAAATCGAAGAGCCGTCTACTGCCACAAGTATTACATCAGCACTGTTAGCGGCCTCAATAATCTGATCCTGAATTGTTAGCTCAAAAGAATCGGCAGCGTCTTTAAGACCCGCGGTGTCCACAAGCCAAAACTGCTTGCCACTCTCAAGTTCTGCCTTAGCAGTAATAGAATCCCTAGTAGTCCCCGGCTCGTCAGCAACAATAGCCTCACGTCTACCAAGTAGCGCATTAAATAAGCTACTTTTACCGACGTTTGCACGGCCGACTATTGCTACTATGGGTACTTTTGATTTATTCATTGAGTTTAAGTATACCAACAGATACGGAATATTGCAAGTATTGACAAAGTATGGTATAATTAGATGATATGGGCCTAGACGAGTTTTCTTTTGAGTTACCTAGTAGTGGCGATGTTGTTACTGCTCAAATCAGCGATATCCCAGCGATTTTAGCAGCATCAAAAGGCTTGATTCATTTAGCATTGGAAAGTGGAGAATATGTAGATTACGGTGCCGCGCGTCGATTTTCTGATTTAAGCAAGCACAGTGTTCGTTCAGCTACGTCTACTTGGGAGTTTCTTGCAAGAGGAGCAGAACCTCTAACTGACGGCAGTATTCTAGTCGATCCAGATGACCCAAAAACATTTTTATATCGTAGAATTTATGTTGCAGACAGAGCACGGCATGTTAGGAATTGGCTGAGTGCACGTTCAGGAAATAGCTATGAGAAGTTTTCTGCTGGTTCACCTCATTTTCTTGTAGACTTTGCAAACCAGGTGGCAGGAGCGGAACCACCAATAGACCCAATTAGACTATATCGTAATAGGATAAAAAAGCGCATTACTCCACGGTCGTAAACTGCTGTGGGGCTAGGTCGTCCAGAGAATATGGTCCTAGGTGGGTGCGGTGCAAGGCAATTACGTTGTAGCCCAGTGCTTCAAAGCTACGTCTAATTTGGCGATTGCGTCCTTCGTGGATTCTGACTTCGTAGGTAAAATCTCTTACAGGTATAACTTCAAGCTTGCTTACGCGTTCGTCACCTATATCTACACCTTTTGCAAAATTTGCTATCGCACCGTCCTCAAGCGGTTTTGATAGTGTGACTTGGTAGACTTTCTCGTTATCATTACTTGGATGTGTTAGCTGGTTTAGTAATTGGCCGTCGTTTGTTAATACCACAAGCCCACTAGAATCTTTGTCCAGCCGTCCGGCAATTTTCAGATCCTGCATACGGTTTTGTAGTAAATCGTAGACTGTTGGGGCACCCTGCCCGTCTAGGCTGCACACAAATCCAACTGGTTTGTTAAGCAAAACAACCGTTGTTTCGCGCTTGATGGGGACCACTTTTTTGCCATCAATTATCACAGAGTCGTTATCACCTACCTGGGTGCCTAGATTAGCAACCTCTCGGTTTACAACTACACGCTTCTGCTCTATTAGTTCATCGGCTTTTCTTCTGGAGTACCCAGAATACTGCGCTATATAGCGGTTAAGTCTCATTGCTTATTAGTATATAGTAGCTGGGTGCTAGTATCTAGTAGCTACTGCAGTTAACTATACCCTCTACCCTAAACCCTATCCCCTCGCCCTATAGAGCTATGCTGTTTGGGTCGATTTTTTCTTCGTTATCGGCTAGCGGATTAGGCATAACTGTGCCCATGCCTTGAGTTATGACAGATTCTGACTGCTCGTTGGCTTCTTCTTTAGCAAGTAGCTCATTAATCGATGGTTTTGAAGACGCGTTCGGGTCGACGATAGGCTCTATAACTTTTCTGTCTGATTTTACTTCTGGGTCAGGGGTGGATTCTGCTGTTGTTTCATCAGGATTTGAAGCTACAGGCGCTGGAGTTGGTGTAACTGGGTCTGGCGCTGGTGCTACTACTGGGTCTGTGGCAACTACCGCAGGCTCTTCACTGACTATAGCTACTGGTGCAGGAACGGCAGTCGGTTCGCTTGCTGGCACTGCAGCTGGGGTGGCTGTGGCTGTGACGCTTTGAGCGATTATGCCTTCTATTTGGTCAGCAATAGCCTGCTCTTCGGTTTTCGTTGTCTGTTCTACTGGGTTTTGGGTAGTTGGCGAAGGTGTAACTGGGTCTGGCGCTGGTGCTACTACTGGGTCTGTGGCAACTACCGCAGGCTCTTCACTGACTATAGCTACTGGTGCAGGAACGGCAGTCGGTTCGCTTGCTGGCACTGCAGCTGGGGTGG
>JAGONL010000003.1:0-304 GCA_017993025.1 Candidatus Saccharimonadota bacterium | reverse complement strand
CTGTGGCTTCCTT
Organism: Candidatus Saccharimonadota bacterium; assembly: GCA_017993025.1. Taxonomy (GTDB): domain Bacteria; phylum Patescibacteriota; class Saccharimonadia; order Saccharimonadales; family SZUA-47; genus JAGONL01. The sequence continues at coordinate 291 of JAGONL010000003.1, read as the reverse complement.
CATGGTGTCGGCAGTTGTCTTAGAACTACCTTCAAGGACTTCTTTAGCAACTTTAGCTACATCCTCTAGAGTTACTTGTGATTTGACCAGGTACCTATCAGCACCTAGCTTTTCAGCACGAGCCTTGTCTTCTGCTTGAGATAGCGCGGTCATCATTATAACTTTAACGTTTTTAGTCTCTTCTGTAGTTCTAAGGATATCAAGCATGTCAAAACCGCTAATTTTAGGCATCATTACGTCAGAAATGACTAGGTCGGGCTTTTCTTTTATAGCTACAGATAAAGCTTCTTC
>JAGONL010000034.1 GCA_017993025.1 Candidatus Saccharimonadota bacterium | reverse complement strand
TAGATGATGTAGTAAATTTGGCTTATACCAAAATGATAGCTGAAGAGAAGGGTGTTAGTGTGTCGACTCAGGAGATTGATGAGCAGATAAGAATAGCAAAAGAGCAGAAGCGACTTGGCAGTAGTGACGATATTTTTGAAGACGTGTTACGTGAGTATTGGAACTGGTCAATTGACGATTTTAGGAGAAGTTTATCTAACGAACTTATGGTACAAAAAGTAACATTGGCGCTGGATAGTGATACTGAAAATAGGGCTAAATCTGCTTTAGCGAGACTTGAAGCAGGAGAAGACTTTGCTGTTATAGCCAAAGAGTATTCAGACGAGGAATTGACCAGAGAAGCGGGTGGAGAGTTTGGTGAAGTTGACCCTACTAACCGTAATGTTTCGCAACAGACCGTGGATACACTGTTGAAACTTGAGCCTGGACAGTACTCCGGGATTAAGGCTATCCCTTATGATTCTGGTTACGCTTTAGAGATAGTAAAAAATTTGGAAAATGTAGGAAATGGTGCACGAGGGGCTAGGATAATTTTTAAACTCAAGGATTTAGCAGGGCCGCTGAACGATCTCAAGGATAAGAAACCTTACCGGCTTTATATTTCTTTGCCAGAATAAGAGAGTTGAGTACTATAACTGTTTAAGACAATTTTTTGTTTTATGTTGTTTGGTTTGTGGCTTTTCGAGCCACAACAGAAAGGTGCTAGTGCCAGCCCCTTATACCCCACGCATAACTTTTCCCTACAGTTGCAAAAGTTATCAAAAGAACCGCAGCGGGCAAAAAGAACTGCGATATTGATGAAATAATTTTGTAGTGTGCCTGCGGAACGACAAGCGGTCAAAAATAGATACTAATATTAAGTATTTTTGACAAGTCCTCGGCAATGACTCACTCCAAAATCATCTCACCAATTCGGTTTTTTCGCTTTATGCTGATTGGCTTTAGGGGCAACTACTTGGTTATGGGGGAGGATGGGGTTGTTTTTAACACCTTAGGATGGTATTATTATGCAAGTCTAAGCGAAGTGACACGTTTACCCTTTGTAGCCAATCGAGACAAGAGGGGATTCTTGGCTCGAAAGGACGAGCAAACTTTATTGCAGTGATTGTGAACAAAAAAGTAACGTCTTTTGTTCACATAAAAGCAACAAAGTTTGCGAGGGCTCGTGGTGTAGTGGCCTAACATGCCTCCCTGTCACGGAGGAGATCGCCGGTTCAAATCCGGTCGGGCCCGCCATAAAAAACGCCTCTGGTATAAAACCAGGGGCTTTTTTTATTGGTAGGGCAGACCGGATTTGAACGACAGTGCCATACGTGCACTGGCCGCCCCGTAGCCCCAGAACGAGCAACGTGAGTTGGGGTGGAATAGGTCAGCACATTTTGTGCTCGACCCCAGGCAAATCCGGCCACGGCCCGCCAGAAAGCGACTCAAATATAATTCTGCTCACGCTCAACTGATATTGTTGGGCTATTTTGTATTCTAAGCCTGATAAATCCGGTAGGCCCGCCAAATTAGGGAACCATCCAATGCGATGGTTTTTTTAATTTGATGACTCCGCCAAATATTGACCAGTTGTATCTTATATGTTAGTATAATTTAATGACAACTTTGGATAGTTCTGGGCTTGTTGAAGCCCGACAACAACTGGAAACTGATATAGCATCAACTGCTCAGGAACTTAGTGCAATTAGTTTAGCTGTAATAAATGCGGTTAATCCAAGACTTGACGGCACCGAATTAGGAGAAGACTGGCCTCTTACAGAGCCTACTACAATCGAGAGAAGACTAATTGAAATAGCTACTCCTACACAAGCTGTAGGAAGAACAGCCATTAGTACAGAAGCCGAAGGTTATAAAGTACGACCCAGAATGTTTATAGAACACAAATATTACGACAGTGGATTACGAGAAATATATGAAACAGAAAGCCCTCGTCAGGCGTTGGCAAATGACTTCGTTGCCTGGGCTCATGGAATGAAACAAGCCGGTAGTCCTGTGCTTGTAATCCTAGACTCTGCAGATTCCACAAAGGTAAGGGTAGGTATCTATGAGGATAATGAACGAACAAGAACATTCTTTGATGAACTTACTGACGGGAGCCTATTAGACGCAGAAATGATTGCTGAAGGAAGCAAGCCGCACCCCAGACTTAGCACAGAAGTTATAGCAAATAGTTCTGACTTCGTAGGATCTTCACAGTAATTATTGTAAACTTTCAGAAACTATAGGAGTTAAATAGTTCTAAAATCTGACTCTATAGCCTACCAGAAAGCAACTCAAAAACAGCTCTGCATATGTTCTGCTGATTTGTTTTTGTTATTATGTTTTTATGAAAGCACCCATACTACGATCAGATAATTCAAAAATAGTGCTTATTGAACCCGTTATTGAACGTGACGCTCAGTTGGGTGTAATTTGGCTTAACGGTAAACCGGGTCGTAACACTCTTGAGTTAATGGGTGTACAAAAAAAGGATATTCAAAAACCTAGTATTGAAGTTGAGCGTGAAAGAATAAAAAAATTTATCGAAAAAGATAACCAACTTAACTGGATGATAGAGTTCGATGGTAATGTGGTCGGTGCTGTATGGGTTGACTTAGAGCCCACGGATTATTTACCATGTCCTGCTGTTCATATTATGATTGGTGAGCCTAAAGCACGCGGGCATGGAGTAGGTGCTGAGTCAATAAAGTTGGTCGTTGAGTATCTAAAAAATCATGGTTTCGAAAAACTTTACTCAAGAATTCTAATAACTAACAGCGTAGCCAGAAGCTTATTACTTGATAATGGTTTTAAATTATACAGAGAGCAATACTCAGATTATGACGGGGTTGAATGGCAGAATGTTGTAATAAACCTAAAAAGTAACTAAATTGCTCGACCCCAGGCAAATCCGGCTTGGTCACTAAGAAAATACAGATATATTTGTGGCTGTCTTTATTTTGTTATAATCTACGTATGTTTAAAAACATGGACTTTAGAAACCCATATATTGCTTTGGCTGTGCTAATTGTGCCAGAAATTATTATTCGAGGTAGTTTATTTCTAGAAGAGGCTATAACGAAACCTGATGATTTCACAAATTTATCGTTTTTTCTTCTTATACTTTACCTTGTATCTATACCAACGAGGGTGATTTTTGCGTTACTTTTTATAGTTCATGTAGTTAATCGTGGTCATTCAACTAAAAATAGTATTATTAAGAATAAAGTTTGAATTTTAAACCTGAACTTCTACAACCTGAATTGTGTCTGCGAGTGGCGCTGACGGCGTAGCCTGTTGTTCTAATCTGTATTGACAAAAAAATGCGAAAGTCCTATCTGACAAAAGAGTAGAAAAGAACTAAAACCGCCAAGGCCATTATTATAAATGTAAGCCTAACGAAAGTGTTTGAAATAATGCCGTTTTTGTAAGGCCCCATAATCTTTTTGTTATTGCCGACTTTAGCAATCATGAATAATAATGGCACAGCAGCTATTCCATTAAAAACGGCTGTAAAGACCAGAGCTTTTATGGGGTCTATGCCTAGGAAGTTAATTGCAAGCCCGGCCATTGTTGCTAGAATTATTACGACGTAGAAACCAATTGCTCTTTTGAACTTACGGTGCAAGCCTTCTTTCCAGCCTAGAGCCTCGGTTATCGCATATGAAGATGAACCTGCAAGAACAGGTACAGCAAGCAGGCCTAGCCCAATAATACCTATGGAGAAGATTAGTTTTGCCACTAGGCCGGCATTAGGGAAGCCTTGAACTAACGGTTCAAGGGCGCGAGCGGCGTCTGATGCTGTGTTTATTTCGGTAATACCACTACTGTGTAATGTTGAGGCGCATGCTATTACAATAAACCAGGCAGTAACACTTGCTAGTGTCATGCCCACAAAATTATCAATATGTAGGTTATGCAAAAATCGTTTGGTGGCCTTGGGAATTTCGCCAATGCGCGACATGTTTCGCTTTGCAATTTCTTCTTCTACTACTTCTGATGTATCCCAAAAGAATAGATATGGCGAAACTGTAGTACCGAGCATTCCTACAAAAATATACATAGTATCAAAGTTTATTGTAGGAGTTAGCGTAAAGGTGTTTCGGAATACTTCAGGCCAGTCCTGGCCTACCATAAAAGCCGTTATTGGGTATGCTAATAGCGCTAGAGCTAGCCACTTTAACATTTTGGCATAAGATTTGTAGCTAACAAAAACAACCAACAGCACAACTAAAACTGCATAAAATATCGCAAGCAATGCAAAGGGCAGGCCTATAAACAACTGTGTAGTTGCTGCCATAGCACCTAAATCTGCACCAATATTAACAGTGTTAGCAACGACAACTAATGCCACGGACATATATAGAAGTTTTCTGCTGTAGTTTTCTTTAATAACTGCGGCCAGACCCTTACCAGTAATTGCACCTATGCGTGCACAACTTTCTTGCACAGCTAGTAACAGGGGATACATTAGTGGAAATGCCCAGAGAAGCCCGTATCCATGAGCGGCACCAGCCTGAGAATACGTTGCAATGCCAGAAGGATCATCGTCGGCTGCGCCAGTAACCAGCCCAGGTCCAAGAAGACGCACAAAGCGGTTGAACCTTTTACGGCTAACCATGCTTTTTGTGATGTTAAAAGCTTGGCGTTCAGTTTTGTTAATACGCTTAAATAATTTTTTTTCAGATTTTGAAAATTGGCTTGATGCTTTAGTCATTAGGCTTTTCTATTATAGTTATGCTTCTGAGTGTAAGTATACTATATATTTTATTCTGAGATGACTTAGTTGTAAGCATAAATTATTTATAGTAGGTAGGTTGCCAATATATTAAATATTTTACTTCATACCTCTTTGCGGAAGCGTTAGTAGAATTGATTTGGGAATGGTGATATAATAGGGTCTATGAGTGAATTTTTTAGTGACCATTTACCTTTCGTTGACCCTGCTATTCAGAGATTTGATGTTACCCCTCCTACAGATGAAGAGCGCAATGCGCATAGAGATGAAGTTGCAAAGATAACTGGAGAAGACCCTGATTTGCGAAAAGCTTCAATTGGTTCTGTTGAGGCTGGAATTCGTGAAAGTGCAATTGAGACGTTTGATGTAGAGCCACCAACAGCGGAAATGTTAGCGGAGCACCGCGCAGTTGTTGCGGGGATTGTTGGATCTGAAACTGTTAAATTATCAAAAGCCGGTATTGTTTGGGCTGCTATCAAGGCAGCGACTAAAGGCCGAGTAATTTAGGTCTAGGTTAAAATTCAAGTATCAAGTTCTTTGGGTAGGAATTTATTTTTATATGGAGTATTATTTGCATATTAAGGCGCCTAACCATAAGGAGACGGAGAGATGGCAGTAAAAGAAGCGATATTTGGCACAATTTTGACGGTAGTAATTGGAGGGGCAGCTTACACCGTAAATAAGGAAGACGTTGTTGATAATTTTGCGGATGATACCGGGTTGTCACAACAGCAAGCAGAAGAGTATGTAGATAGTGTGGGCGAAGAAGACCTAGTGCCATACAGTGAACTGGGCGCTGGCTACGTTAAAGACGGAAATGATGTATTGAGCTCTGCTGACGAGATTGATTGCGCAAATTATGATTATGAGTGGGTAAGCCCAACTCTGTCTTGCGAAGAGGGGAAAGACCAATTAGAAGAGTTTGGTCGTGACGAAATTGCTTTGGGTAACGCATATATAAAGCTAGGGTCAGACTCGGCCGACAGAGCAGATATAACTACAACTATAAGTATTCTAAATGAAGTTAATTCTGATTACGGATTTGAGGTTGTGGGAAATATTTTAGATTCTAATATGATAACTGAAAACAAGAAGTCAAATTCGTACAACAAAGCGACGCTGGAGGCGGCCCTGGAGAGCGAGTAAGTTGGGGAAAGAATATTTGATATTTGATAATTAATTTTTGTTTAGATTTGTTTTTAATGCAATAAAACAATTTATTATTTTTTTGGTTTACGACTTTTGCCAGTCGTGCTAGGCCTTCATTTCTTTGGTCGCAAAGAAATGAAGCAAAGAAAACGACAGCCTACTAAAATACATGACTAGTCCCAAGTACCAGTAACTTTCGCGCGGTAAGAACGCAAGCGTCCAGTAAACAACTTTTTATTTTATGTGTTTCTGGATTAGCTTACTGCTTGACTCAGAAGCGGCTGATTGTCATGAATCGGTATTTCAAGGGGTAGTTTGCTACACAAACTACGAAAGGCAGACGGCTGCTAGCTTCGGGGTCAGCCAATCATGACTTGCCAGCGGACGGCGTGTCTTGTTGTTGGCGTGACAGCTGGTTGGGCATAATGCGGTAGAGAAGGGGGCATTATTACAAGTCTATCAACCGGAATTTCTTCTTTGGCTAGAGAGTGAGCCACATTAGATTTAAGTTGTGTTTTTGGCTCGCCATAGTAGTCTTTGGGCGATGTTGGTCCTTGAAGTGTAATTGTTGGAAGTATGTCGCAGGCAAAGCCAATAAGTTTTAGTGCTGAACCATTTTCTCCATTTACTTGTTCAGCTGCCCAGTTATAACCACCAGGTGCTGTGCCGTCTAGGTGGGGTAGCCAAAAAGTAGTAGTATCACCGATATTTAGTTCTGCATAAAAATAGTCAAAAAAGATTCGTGACTCGTCATATAAATCATTTCCTAGCAGTTCATTAAGTGTATTTATGAAATGATTATGAAGGGGCGCAAAAACCTCTCCTGCTACTTCAGTATCTGCTTCTTGACCAGAGTGTTTTAAAAGTCTTTGATCTCTTTTATTGTCGCTTTTCGGTAGAACGTCGAAACTAACAGTGTCCGCAACAACAATTTCTTTTCTTAGCAAAGCCAAAGCCTCTGCAGAGTAAGGATTATCCAAAAACTCAGTAAATATATTGTGAGGTGGAGCAGTTAAAGTATTCGCCATGAAAGCTAGAATAACCCCGTAGCCCAGGGAAAGCAACCATAAGTAAAATGATAAAATGATATCTGATAATTGAAACTGGATATCCGAAACCCCCGAAACGAAAGCTGAAACCTGATTTAGTATCGAATCAACAGAGCTTTAACCTTCCAACTCCTTTGAATCATCAAAACAAAACATTGAAAAAAAGAAGCATATTGACCAATTAAGAAATCTATGTTATTATAAATATATTATGTCTAGCGTATCTTTAGTCGTAGATCACCCCGAAAGGTTACCTGAAAATCCACGCAATATGCTTGTAGCAGCAATTCCTGCGCCTTTATTCCCAGAGGTTGAACAAGGCCCAAGACTTATTGAGTTTAATTTATTAACTGACATAGATTTTCAATATAGCCCCATTCACGATACTCCTATCCGCCACATCGAAAGATCTTTTGATTGGAATGAAGATAGGTTAAGCCCGTCAACATATTTTGACTATAGTCGTAGAAAAGAAATCCGAGATGAACTAGCTGAAGGTCGTCTACCAGTTGCTGATAATGGATTTAGTTTCGTTGAAGACGTGCGCCCCGAAGGTCATGAAGATGAAAAAATACCACCTGTTGAATACACGCGATATCTTATGAAACGCCAAGTGCCTATAGCCGCCCAGGGAAATAGACTTAGAGATCACGATATTGACCACGTCACTAGCTATCAAGATGCTTTAGCGGTAAAGACTTTTGCGGATCTTGTTGCAGAAGCAGCCTCAAAAGCTGATGAGGTTGGTACTGAAGAAGCTTATAATATGTTTGCGGGTGCATTTGATGGATTCGGAGATTCAGTCAGGAACATTGAACAAGGTGGACATATTTTTGACATTTATGGAGTCAAGATAAGTTTGCGCAAACTTATTAATTTAGCCAACCCTGATGAGCAGGTAGAGCAAATAAGAGATATAATCTTTCATGACTTATGGACTAAACTTGGCATGCCTGGGCTTGAAGATATTGCAGAAAGACTTCGTAAAGATTCTAATAGGGAATATGAACGGGTTGTCCCCAGGAATACTTTGGGCAATACTGCACTTCAATTTCATGACGTGTCCAGACTCCCTAGCTTCTTACGACGCAGAAACCAGCTAACCAATGAAACTCTGCGTATAATGTTGGGCAAAAAATAATCTATTTTGATTGCACAAACAGCTACAGTCCAACCATTAGCGAACTACTAAAAGATTTAGGGTTCTGATATCTGAAACTGGATATCCGAAAACCCCGAAACCACAATTAATAACAGAAAACTGATATATAAATCACCAATAATAACAACTATAGTTCGATCAGCTAAATATTGATTTAGTTAATTTTGGCTTCTTGCAGTGTCTCTTAAG
>JAGONL010000033.1 GCA_017993025.1 Candidatus Saccharimonadota bacterium | reverse complement strand
AGTTGGCTCATCGGCAATTATAATGCTAGGACCATTAACCAGTGCTCTTGCAATTGACGCGCGTTGTAGTTGACCCCCTGAGAGTTGATTGGGTAGATAGTATTCTCGGTCATTTAAACCAACTTGCTCTAGTGCTCTAGAAGCAGCCTTTAGCCGTTTAGTTTGCGACATACCTTTGTAGGCAAGTGGGAGTGCGACATTCTCTAAAACTGTAAGGCGGGGTAATAAATTAAATGACTGAAAAATAAAGCCTATGTTGTCACGGCGAGTTCTGGCTTGTTTAACTTTTCCTAAACGAGCTACATCTTTGGCGTTTAGTTTATAAACACCATGCGTAGGCCGGTCTAGCAGGCCAATCATATTCATAAGTGTAGTTTTACCAGAACCGCTTGGGCCCATGACAGCGATAAACTCACCTTTTTCAATTTTAATGCTAACTTCATCAAGAGCCACCGTGGTGGCGTCACCAAAGCCGTAAACTTTTGATACTTCGTCTATTTCTATTATTGGCACGTTTTATTAGTCTCGCAGTTTTGAGTTTATCTTCTTAATTCTACCTCTGTTGAGGGGTATAATACAATACTTTTATGCGTTTTTGTGAAATTAAAGTAATATACTTTGTATGTATTAGTAATTAAGAAAGAAGATTTTGATGGTAGCAGGAGAATCATGTGGTAGTGTCCCACCAGAAGTATGGGGGCCAGACATAAGAAAACAAAATCCGAAAGAAATTGAAGTACGCCGAGACCGGTTACTAGAATTACTAAAAAGAGTAGGGTTTGACACACAGGCCCCAACGCTAGACATGGCTTTAGTTTCTAAAGCTTAATTATAAATTTTTGGAGGGGTCGCCTAGTGGTCTATGGCGCCGTCTTGGAAAGGCGCTCTCAGGGGCAACTCCATCGTGGGTGAAAAATGCCTGTGGCATTTTGCAAGACAATCTTCCGGAGAAAACTTGTTTTCAGCAGTGAAGTTGTGGGGTCGCGGAACGTGACCAAATCCCGTATAGTGAATGTAATGGAGAGGTGTCCGAGTGGTTGAAGGAGCACGCTTGGAAAGCGTGTATGGTAGCAATACTATCGCAGGTTCGAATCCTGTTCTCTCCGCCAATATTTAACCGAAAGTTAAAATGAAAAAAGTAATTATTTATAGTTTATTGCTTTGTACGGTCTTGGGATTAATACGAGTTTCGATTGCAGGGAATAGCGACTATCTTTTTATGCCATGGAATATATTTTTAGGGTTATTCCCACTGCTGGTTGCATTAAAATTTAAAGACTTTGAAGGAAATAAACTGTGGGTGTTGGCTGTAGTTTGGTTACTATTCCTACCAAATAGCTTCTATGTTGTTACGGATTTGATACACCTAAACTCTATCCAGGTAGTCAGAGAAAACATTACTGGTCCTTATATTTCGTATGATAACGTCAGGTCTATGACAATTGTCTACGACGCTCTATATTTATTTACTTGTTCGCTTGTTTCTTTTTGGTACGGATTAGAATCAATCAGGTTATTTAAGCTTCGTTTTTCATCAAAAATTAATAAATCTCTGATGAAACTAATCCTAGGTGCAACGTTTTTCTTGAGCGGGATAGCAATATATCTAGGGCGTTTTGTACGGTTAAATAGCTGGGATGTTGCTACCCGTCCATGGAAGGTAGTGGCGGATATATTAGATTTGTTTGTAAGCCCCGGTATTTATAAAAAAGAATGGCTGGTAGTTTTGTCATTTAGTTTCGTTATAGCAAGTTTGTATTACATTTACGATTTGTTCTTAAATACATACAAAATTAGCAAAAAATAGTCTCCAAAACCCAGTCCATATCTGTTATAATCATTCAGATTGGAGAGGTCGGATAGTGGTTGATTCCAGTGGTCTTGAAAACCGCCAGGCCCGAAAGGGTCTCGAGGGTTCGAATCCCTCCCTCTCCGCCAATTCAACAGCCCGCCAAGTTGGCGGGTTTTTGAATTGGCAAAGTTGAAGTGAATTCGAACCCGACAGGGTGAGAAATGCCATTCGGCATTTCGCAAGGAAACCTTCTTCTGAAAACTTGTTTTCAAGAATGAATTTTCGGGGTCGCCGAAGGTGACCGAATCCCTCCCTGATTCGAACAGGCGTAAGCCTTATCCGCCCATGGGTGGCGGACGGCGCGCCAAGCTCATGCACAAAAAGCAGAGCTTTTTGATGTGGGAGTCGAAAATCCCTCCCACTATTCGAACGGGCGCATAATCCCTCCCTCTCCCCGTAAGTCGAATATCCCATTAAATTCAAAAGTTTCTTTGTGGTGCGCACACAAACTGCTTTATAATAAGATTAGAGAAGGGGATTAAAACTTATGTTGTTTTTGATAATTATTGTTGTTTCTATCTTTTTATTAATGGGATTGTTCACAGTACGCCAGCAGACAGCTGGAATTGTAGAACGGTTTGGAAAGTTCAAGCGAATTGCGGGCGCAGGCTTGAACTTCAAGATTCCATTGATAGATAGAGTAGCTGGACGCATGAGCTTGCGCGTTCAACAGCTGGATGTACGGGTAGAGACAAAAACCAAAGATAACGTTTTTGTCGTTGTTATTGTTAGTGTGCAATATTTTGTTATTCCCGAAAAAGTTATTGATGCTTTTTATAAGCTTCAAAACGCTGACGCTCAAATTACTAGCTATGTTTATGACGTTGTTAGGGCTAGAGTTCCTAGTATCTTACTGGATAACGTTTTTGAAACTAAAGACGATATAGCTCAAGCAGTTAAGGCAGAGCTTGAACAAATTATGGATGATTTTGGTTACGGAATTCTTAAGACTCTCGTTACAGATATTGACCCAGACGCTAAGGTAAAGGCTAGTATGAACGAGATAAATGCCGCCCAACGTCTACGTGTAGCAGCGGTAGAACAGGCAGAAGCCGATAAAATCCGTGTGGTAAAAGCTGCAGAAGCCGAAGCGGAAAGCAAAGCTTTACAGGGTAGAGGTATTGCAGACCAGAGAACAGCAATTGTTAACGGCTTGCGTGCTAGTGTGGCAGAATTCCAAAATGGGGTTGAAGGAACCAGCGCACAAGACGTTATGAACTTGGTATTGATGACCCAGTATTTTGACACGCTCAAGGACGTAGGGCTTAGTAGTAATAGTAATACAATTCTAATACCACACAGCCCGTCAGGCATGAACGATATATCTGAACAATTAAGAAATGCCATGATAACCGCAAACGAAGTTAGTAAGAAATCTGGATCACAAAAAAACCAAACTAGTAGTGAGGCATAGGGATGATTGAGACACTAATTTTTGCACTAGGTTTAAACATAGCGATGTTTCTGGTTGCTTTTTACAGAAAGACGGACAAGCTAACCGATATATCATACGCAGTAACATTTGCCGGTATTGTACTGTTTGGTGCGTTTGGAAATAAAATGAGTAGTGCGCAGTGGGTGGTTACAGCTATCACGATATTTTGGTCAGTTCGTCTGGGTAGTTATTTGCTATACAGAATACACATAATTGGGCGCGATAAACGGTTTGATGAAATGCGTCAGAGCTTCTGGAAATTTGGAAGATTTTGGGTTTTACAGGGTTTGACAGCATGGATTGTATTAATTCCTGCAAGCCTATTGCTACAGACTAATACAATAACAGAGTTAAACACCTTAGTTATTATTGGTGCACTCGTTTCAGTATTTGGGATAATATTTGAAGGCACATCTGACATCCAGAAATTTAATTTTATTCAGAACAAAGCCAATAAGGGCAAATGGATAGAGTCTGGACTATGGAAGTACTCACGCCACCCAAATTATTTTGGTGAAATACTTACCTGGGTTGGTGTATACATCGTTAGCTATCAATGGCTAGAGGGCAGGGAAGTTTATCTTGGCTTAATAGGGCCTTTGTTTATTAGTTTTATTCTTATTTTTGTAAGCGGGATTCCGATACTAGAAAAAGGCGCAGACAAGCGCTGGGGAACTGACAAAGAATACCAAGATTATAAGAAAAAAACTAGTATCCTAATACCCTTGCCTAAAGGTAGATAAGTTGAGTGGTTTAAGCCGGTGTGGATGGGTAAGCGCCGACCCTCTTTATATCAAATATCATGATGAAGAGTGGGGAGTGCCTGTTCACGATGACGTTAAGCACTTTGAATTTTTGACACTTGAGTCAGCACAGGCGGGCTTGAGCTGGCTGACAATATTGAAGCGCAGGGAAGGCTACAGACGCGTTTTTCATCAATTCGATGCGCTGCAAGTATCAAAAATGACCGAGACGCAGATTGAGCTAGCTCTACAAGACCCCGGTATTATTAGAAATCGGCTTAAAGTTAATTCTGCGGTGCAAAATGCACAAGTTTTCTTAGATATTCAGAGGCAGTTTGGAAGTTTTGATAAATATATCTGGGGCTTTGTTGACGATAAACCAATAAATAATCACCCAAAAGCACTCTCAGACATACCCGCTACTAGCGAGCTTTCTGACAAAGTTAGCAAAGACCTAAAAGCACGTGGAATGAAATTTGTTGGAAGTACAATTATCTACGCACACTTGCAGGCAACGGGCATTATTAACGACCACACGACTGACTGCTTTAGAGCAACTATTTAGTTTTATTCTTTTTAAAGAAAGTTAGGCCAATAGTATAAATCTGAGTAAAAAGTAGAAGATATATACCCAAAACAGTAAACCAATACCCGGTATCGAGGTTTATGTTAAGAATTTGACGTTCAGTACTATCAGGCACCCAGGAGGTAATGCTGTAAAGTGCGCTTAAAGTTGCAATCGTACCTAGTAAAATCAAAATCAAGTTTACTGTCCTATTCCTGAGCTTCATTGCTACTAAGCTAAAAAAAGCTCCAGTTAAAGTAGCTAGAAAAACGTAGCTGTTATGCGTTGCATAGATGTAGGTAATAAATTCCTGATCTTCTTGTAGTTTTATCCAACCAGTGCGCAAACCAACCAATGACAATACAACGCTTACTGTTAATAATATTTCTATTTTGTGCTTTTTCATTTATCAAAGTATACATCATTTATCTAATTATGTTTATCCCTGTTATACTGCCTATGTATGGACGATAAATTCACGGTAATATTTGATTTTGACGGCACTCTTGCTAATACGCTAGATTTAGTTGCACGTATTTATAATGAAAATGCGCATAATTACGGAGCGTTACAAATTGACATGAAAGATTTGAACGAATATCGGAAACTTGGCTATAAAAAAGCCATGAAAAAAATTAATATTAGATGGACAGTGTTGCCAAGGCTTGTGTTATTCGTCAGTCGTGAAATGAAAAAACATATGGGCGAGGTAAAGCCCTACGATGGAGTTGTCGAAGTGCTAACTGATATTCAAAAACAAGGGATTTCTATCGGTGTTTTGACGTCAAATGATGGAGCCCTAGTCCATGAATATTTAGAAAATAATAATTTCCCGGTTTTCGATTTTATTGTAAGTGAAAAAACGATGTTTGGTAAAGAAAAAGCCTTGAAAAGAATAATGAAACGTCATGGACTACAGCGTGAACGAGTTGTGTACGTTGGTGATGAGCCAAGAGACATCACTGCCTGTAATAAAGCAGGCATAAAGGTAATCGGAGTTACTTGGGGAGTCGGTGGTAGGGAAGGCCTGGCTCATACACCACCTGATTGGCTGGTGGATACACCAGAGGAACTCAAACTGACGATACTAGAAAACTCTAAGCTCTTAGGAAGTTGAAAGCTACAAGCTCTAGACCGAAAACTCTTCAACCCTGAAACACTGCAACTTTTAACTGTCTTTTCTGCACCCTCTACCCTAAAGACTATACCCTTGTATTCTTAGGCTCCGATTGGTTCGAAAGATTGTTTTTTAACTTTTAGTTTTAGGCTGTCAATTTTCCAGCGACCTGCCACTTTTCTAAAGTTGTATTCGTAGACACCATCCATTTTGTGGACATAACGTTCGCCATCTTTAAGTGTGTAGTACCTAGCCTCTATTTCGCTAGTTGCAGACACTTCTTTCTTGCCAGTTCTTTCAATGTCCATAGCACCGAGTTTGTGCCTAGCACTGTAATATAGGTCGCGAATAAGTCTGCGCCATCCGTATAAAACGCTAGAAGCGGCTTTTTTGCCTGGTGCTTCTTTGTTAAATACACTTTCATCAATATATGGGGTTTCTGTAAATAATTGTTCTAATTTTGCCCATTGTCCTTGATCTCGATATTCCATAACTTGTTCGATCAATTCCCGTATGTGGGCGTTTACTGCTGCTGAATACATTTTATTCCCTCCTATGTACCTTAATCGTCTTGTGTGAACGATAGTCCACACATAATACACCAACCTATTTTTATTAGCAATACCCACCCCTGAGTGCTAAAATTACAACCTTTTTATCTGTTACAATGGTTGTAATTATGAACATTTTGATTCTCTCTGTTGGAGCTAAACCAAAACTTGAGACTGCTAATTTAATGAACGATTTTGTTAAACGGTTGCCTAAACATATCCATATTGAATGGCGTTTTTTAAAACATGGCAACGGTTCTCAAGACAATAGTAAACAACAAGAAGCTGAGTATATCCTGAGAGCGATTCCGGTGAAATCTACAGTTATACTGTTAGACGAAAATGGCAAGCAACTAAGTTCGCCTGGGTTATCTAAACAAGTGTTTGAAAAAGGCGCAGACGTAGTTTTTATAATTGGTGGTGCGTATGGCGTCGCAGATGTAGTTATCAAAAAAGCCGATTTTGTGTGGTCATTGGGGAAGTTAGTATATCCACACCAGTTAGTTAGAATAATTATAGCTGAGCAACTTTATAGAGCATATTCTATATTCTCTGGACACCCTTATCATCATGGGTAGAGGGTAGAGGGTAGAGGGTAGAGGGTAGAGGGTAGAGGGTAGAGGGTAGAGGGTAGAGGGTAGAGGGTAGAGGGTAGAGTTTGGATATGTTTAGTATTACTTGTAAACTTTAAGCATGAACGTTTTATTTGTATATGCACATGACGACCCAGCATCTTTTGGTGCAGCTATGCATAATCGCGCACTTAGTTTCTTTGAACAAAAGGGGCATAAGGCAGTAATTTCAGACTTATATGCCTCTGGGTTCCACGCCGTTGCTGCTAAATGGGACTTCAAGTCACTAGGTGGAGCGCACAGAAATTACATGCTTGAACAGAGTAGCGCAGTAAATAATGACGGTGCATTTGCAGAAGACATAAAGTCAGAAATTGTAAAAATTCGCTCGGCAGATATTGTAGTGTTTGAATTCCCGTTGTGGTGGAGCTCCACCCCAGCCGTGCTCAAAGGCTGGTTTGATAAAGTTTTTGCCATGGGTGTTGCCTGGGATGGTGACCACAGATACAAAGCAGGTCTTCTTACTGGCAAAAAAGCTATGGTAATAACAAGTGCCGGAGACCGAGAACAAGATTACTCCCCAACCGGTATGCATGGAGCAACTATTATTCAGCATTTGTATCCACTTCTACACAGCACTCTGGCTCACGCTGGTTTTGATGTCTATCGGCCATTTATTACAACAGGCTTAACCACATCCAACGAAGAAGACAGGCAAAAACACATAGATAAACTTGGCGAGTACCTGGAGAGAAATGAAGCTTCACCAGATTTTATATATAAGCACTAGCAATCAATTAGCGATTAGCAATTGAGCTACGTTAGTAAATTATAAATTCTAATTAATAAATTCTAAAAAATCATAAATATTAAATCTTAAAGTAGCCCAACCATATTTCATATTCCATGTTTCATTTTTCGTATTTCTATTTTTTAGTATTTAGAGCTTAGTATTTAGAATTTTATTTTATCAGAAGGGTTTGTCTTGAAGTCGAAATATCCACGCTAAAACATTGAATGTAGGATGAAGAATTAGTGCTATGAATAACCCCAAAATATACATCTTAAACGGCAATACAATAAATGGAAGTGAGGCAATAGCACCGCCAATAACAAAATCTAATTGGTCAAACGGCACCCATGAACGACCTGGTGCAATATTCATCTGTCTTTTAAAGAAACTCTTTACTGCATCGCCAATTAACGCACCAAAACCCATAAATAAGCCCATGAGAAGAATCATTGAAGAGCCATAGTTTAAGCCTAATGAATAACTCTCCGGCCAACTAAAAACAGTGCTTAGTAACATTTGTAAGCCCGCTGTTAGCAGCCCAACGAATCCGCCGGCGACTATTCCGCGTATTGTCTTGTGGTCTCCAAAAATACGCTTGCCCTTATAGGTTTTTCCAAAATCTAGCGGCTGATTATACTTACGC
>JAGONL010000032.1 GCA_017993025.1 Candidatus Saccharimonadota bacterium | reverse complement strand
CTGATCAATGTCGTACGTTTAAATCGTGACTTTTCATCAAACATCTCAGACTTAGTGTACCTCAAAGTGTTGACTTTTTGGTCAAAATACGGATAATATAATCTGTTGTTTCAATCGCAACTATTTGCGGTTTAAAGATCATAAATCAAGGGCCAGTAGCTCAGCTGGTTAGAGCACCTGCCTTTTAAGCAGGGTGTCATGGGTTCAAGTCCCATCTGGCCCTCCAAATCACTTATGCTTAAACAGAGGTAATTTGCTTCTGTTTTCTGTTATACTAGCACCATGAGTATTAAACGTTTTGATATTAGCTGTCCTGGTTATTCCGTAGCTGCCGATTGGTATGAGGGTGACGAGACTAACATTATACTTGTACTGCCTGCCTATATTTCATCCAGGGCTCGTATGAAGGGCATTGTCCAAACTATTTGCGAGGGTACCAGTTATGCGGCACTCGTTATTGACTACAGTGGTCATGGAGACAGTCCTTTTGAGCTGCGGGATACTCGCCCGGCGCAACACTTCCTAGAGTCCATTACTGCTTTTGACTGGTTAAAGGACCAATACCCTAACTCTAAGATAACTGTCTTTGGTCCTAGCTATGGTGGCTTTTTAGCTACACAACTCACTAAGTACCGGGCGTTTGATCGACTTATTCTGAGAGTACCTGCAATTTATAAGCCTAATACGTTCTATGATCTCTGGGAAAAGCGGCTAGATAATTCAGAGGACTACAACAAAAAGGTCTTAGTTTACCGAAATAACGAAGCCGAACTAATGAAACATCCTTTGTTTGGGCGAGCCAGTAGCTTTAGTGGTAAAACATTGGTAGTTGTGCATGACGATGATGAGGTGGTGCCAAAGGCAACAACCAATGCATTCATCAAAACCTTTAACGCTGATAGTTTCATCCAGCCTGGCTTTATTCACAATATTGGTGATGCTGTCAACGAAGATCGAGTTAGCAAGCAGGAACTCGACGAATATATAGGAAAGTACGTCACTTGGCTAAAGAAAACTGAGTTGCAATAGCGTTCACAATAACCTTCCAATTCAGGTTATACTTAAAGTAAAGGATATTTGCCTCTGCTTTACTGCTATGTAAGTCCAGCTATACTAGAAGAAAATGCGTATTGACAACTAGTACGTCCAAGAGTACAATATAAAGTACTATGAATGTTACATCTATTTCAAACTTCCGTAAAAATGCAAAAGCCTACTTCGACCAAGTTATTGACGATAAGGATATACTACTTATTACGCGCAACGATGGTCAGACAGTTGTTGTGATGACTTTAGACCAATATAATTCCCAAGCGGAGACGGACTACCTAAACAGCAGTACTGCAAACAGAAAACATCTTGAAAAATCGATAGCTTCAGCTCGTGCTGGTATAATAGAACAGCACGATCTAGTCGAAGACTAAAAATGGCGAAAAGAAATCTCATTTTTACTCTTGAGGCTTGGGACGACTATACACATTGGATCAATCAGGACAGGAAGACACTCAAGAAAATAAACAAGCTCATTAACGATACTTTAAAAAATCCTTTTGAAGGTCTTAGAAAGCCAGAACCGCTTAAAGAGAACTATGCCGGGTATTGGTCGCGGCGCATCGATGATAAAAATAGGCTTGTTTACACAGTTACGGATGCTGCAATATGTGTTGTAGGGTGCAGATTTCACTATTAACTAACATATTTAAAAGAGTGCATCCTGGTAGAAAAAGTCACAGCTGGACCTCCCGTGGCCTACATAAACAACAATGGATAGGTCACATTTTGATATACTTAATCTATGGTTATTTCATACGGAATAATTCCGATCTATAGAACAGAAGCTGGAGCCAAGCTGTATCTTCTGCTTCAAAGCCACGATGGTTTCTGGGGCTTTCCAAAGGGTCATCCCGAGAATAACGAAACACCGGAAGCAACCGCAATTCGTGAAGCCTACGAAGAAACAGGAATTGTATTAACCGAGCCTCAGCTTGGAAAAAGAGTACAATACGAGTACAAACAGCCTATCAGAGGGACTAAGCAGACTAAGCGAATTATTCTGTTTCCAGCACAAATAAAATCAAAAAACGTTACGTTGCAGGCACTAGAAATTGCACATCACGATTGGGTACCTTTTGATAAAGCAGTTATGCTCATAGGCTTGGACTCTATCATTGAACCACTATCTCGGGTTGAGAATAGTTCAATCTAGTTGCAACTACGATACATACGTCCCTCCAATACGGTTATGGTCTAAAGAGGTCTAAAGAGGTCCGTCCTCTTTCAGGGGAAGAAAATGGGATATAGTGGGCTCCTAGCCTAGTTTCTAGTTGAGGGGAAATAAAGTACTTTCTACTTTTTTTTAGATAAAGAGATACTGGACGAACTTTGATCTAGCAAATCAATAAATCACAAATTTACTATCAGTAGAGGACAGACTTTTTGATCCCATCGTGAGGGCAGTCACAAACATTAACTAGGGTCGCAAGCAGTCTGTAGAAGCAACAACGGTAATATATCTGCCTTCGCTTGCTCGAAGCACTCTAAGTGTTATATCTGGTTGTTCTAATCTAAGATTATAGTCTATATCACTTGTGCTGAGTGTGGACTTAATAAC
Organism: Candidatus Saccharimonadota bacterium; assembly: GCA_017993025.1. Lineage (GTDB taxonomy): Bacteria > Patescibacteriota > Saccharimonadia > Saccharimonadales > SZUA-47 > JAGONL01. The sequence goes on along the minus strand of JAGONL010000032.1, from coordinate 5,769 downwards.
ATTATTATCACTCGATTTTTCCAAAATACTTGCTATTCTATCAAACAAAACAGCTGCTTCATTATCAGTTAATTTGGAGGTTCTAAACGAACTACTATTTTGAAATGTTCCATCTCTCTTGTTAAGGCCAGAGCGACAATCCAATCTGTCTGTGTATTTAATTTCGGTCAAAAACACGCCGTCGGCGATTAATTCGCTCCTGATATTCATCATTAAGCTGTCTTGTTCTTCCGAAACAGTAGCTAGTGGCCTACCATAATCTCGATTCAATATTGGTACGATCTTGAAATAAAAAATCATTATCATAACCACTAAAATTATCAAAAAACCGCGAAATTTAGACCAAAATCTATTCATCGTGCCCATTCTTTCCTTAATTAGACATCTTTAACCTGAAAGTCTACTAATCGCCAATCTCCATCTATATAGGCATAAAAAATTAAAAATTCATAAGGCCCAGAGAAAGCTTTTGAATTGGGATTTTCTGCAGCGTACTTAACCACGACGTAATCTTTGTTACTATCAATATTCTCTGAGCCAGTTCTTTTAATCGTACCTTCTTCAATCACCGAACTGTAAAGTCCTATTTTAACTCCGATTTGCAGTGACTCCTTTCGTCGTTCCTGACTAGTTAAATTTGGCTTGTCTATATATTTTGCATAAGTATCCATCTCTTTACCTAGGGCGAGGTACTCTTTAGTTATTAAGCCTTGTTTTTTAATAACCTCAATAAACTTATCAGCTTTTTCAATTACCGCATCGTTACTAGTTGAAGAGTTATTGCTCGTATTACTAGTGTCTGTTTTCTTTGAGTCCCTGGACCCTATTATTGCTAATAAACCAATTATTAATATTGCGGCAATAAAGGCAACAATTAGTACAATCTTGGTTCGATTTGCTTTATTTTTTGGTGGCAGGCTAACCACAGATGGGTTTGCAAAACTAGTCTGATTAAAATTGTTTTCTACTACTGTATTTCCACCTATGAAATTGGGGTTATTACCTACTACTCCCGGCGCAGGATTAGCTTGCTGCAAACCTCCATTACCAGACTGTGGATTTTCTTTCAGAGGTTCATTCGGGATATTCTGGTTTTCTGGGTTCATTCGTTACCTTTCTTACTTAAGAGTGCATTTATGATATATAGACAAATTTAAGTATAGACTAGTAATTCCTAGATTGCTATAAAATCTTGTGCAAAATTTGTATTACAATAACTAGCATGATCAACGATAACCCTAACGATAGAGCCTATGCAGAAGCGCTTAACAAAGCCTTTGATAGTATCGACAACCTCAGTCCGAACGAAATCCAAGCCAAATTTTACGAAATCAATGACAATTTTTATCCAAATTACCAAAGAGGCAACCAAACACATAGCTTAATGCTACAAACAATCCACACAGGCATTATATTCGATGAACTAAACCCAAATTTCCCAGGAAGTGACAAGCAGGAAGCACTGAAGCATTACAGGCAGATTACAAATGATTGCCTGGCGGGAAATTTCTACCCCTCTTACCTTGAGCTTAACGGAAACTATACTAATGGAAACCAAGGTTTCTCTTGGAATATAAGAGCGGTGGATGGTCTGCTTGTGATAAATTGTGGTGACGAATTTATTGCTGACACACTGAGACAGATTGCAGAAACAGTAAGCCCTTCAGGCAGCAATGAAACGGCATTAATTAGTCTTCAAAAGGCGCTACCTAATCAGATCGGTAATCACCGACTTGCAAATTCTGAAATTCAGGAATATTTAGATTAAAACTTGGAACATCCGCGCACATAATTAGATGCAATTTATCTCTGTTTTTTTATACTTAAACTATGAATAAACTATATTTAGTTGGTGGCCCTACGCGCGTTGGTAAATCTACGATCATGGAGGGGTTGGTCAAAAAGCACCCTATGCACCTAATTGCCACGGATGCCGTACAGCAGGCTGTAAGAAGCTTGTTTGTTGATGACCCCTTTCAAATTTTGCAATCCGTGGAATATAGGGGTTATACAAAATTCAAGAAGTTTGGCAAAGGAGAAGTAAAGGAAAATTTCGAAAAAAGCGGGAACGAGGTTGAATTAACTCAACGAGCTCTTATTGGAATGCTTGACCATTACCGACGAAATAAATTGGATGTGGCAATGGAAGGGTTTCACATTACTCCAGAATGGGTATCTACGATTAGCCTCAAAGGCTACGACGTTGTACCCGCATTTGTAGGCTTTAATTCAGCCGACCATACTGACAATATTGTGGCCCACGCAAAACAGAACAAGCATGATTGGATTAACGAATGGCTCGAAAGACATAACAATGACGTAGAGCTACTTAGAAAGAGACTTGGCGAGCAGGCCGAGATAAACAAAAAGACAGCAAAAAAAGCACGCGAGTTAGGTTATCCGTATTTCGATATAACTTCTATGCCTTTTGAGGAATACGTAGAAACTGTTCAGAATCATCTGCTTGGTAGATAGCTGCAAACAAAGACAACACGATATAAAAATTGGTTTTGTTTATACGAGTGTGATGTTTATTTGCTTTTACTACATTAGCTCACGACAGCAACATAATCACTGACCCTAGTGTCATTACTATGCTACCTATTAATTTGAGGCGAATGCTTTTCTCTTTCAGGTATCGCCAGCCAAGCGCCACAGAAATAACTGCGTCAAGACGCCGTACCGCCGTGGCATAACTAGTATAAGTGTTTGCCAATGCAAGAATATGAAACAAGCTACCTGCGAATGACCCAAGTGCTCCGCCTAACACAGAGAGCCTATCGGACTTTCTTATCTCTTTGAATTCACTACGCTGTGATATTGGTACGTTTAATAACAGAATCCATCCAATAAGAGTTGTAACATATAGAGTAAGTAAGACACTAAAACCACTATTTGTTATTGTTTTGATCATAACGCTATTGATCGCATAGAAAAAATGACACTCCAATACTAAACAGGGCACCTGGGCTTGTAAAAAGTCGAGTAAGAGGATCGTACCAGCGTGTGCGCTCTGGCTTCAGGCTTACGATATACGCACCAATGACGACTATAACTATACCTAACACGCCCATCTTGGTTGGCGACTCATTCAGGAAACGTATCGCTATAACAAAAGTAAAAACTGGTACAAATGCGTTTAGAGGAGCTGTGTACGACAAATCTTCGCGCTTGAGAGCCTCGAGATTAAATTGTGTTGCGATTATATAAGCAATTGCTGCCCCTAAAACTATAAGTGGCAAAGTCGTGATCAGATCAAATAGCTCCGAAATCTGTCCGAGCATAAAAGGCGTCATGACTATCAAAATGACAGAATAACCAACCCAGGTGTACATTGAGCTACTTATAGTACCGGCGATTTTTTTTCCTGAAAAATCCCGAATACGATTTGCCGATTGCGCCTAAAAGTGCATAGATAAACCACATGACAATCAGTATAACATCGAACACCAATCCTTCGTAAGTACATGCTATACAAGCCACCCCACACAACGATATATTCATCACCCTTTATGCTATAGTTAGGTCAATGAATAACTTCTTATTGTCATTAATCGCACCTGCATTGTGGGCGGTATCTAATCACTTCGACAAATACATCGTTGGTCGCTATTTCAGGGACACAAGTGTAGGTGCGATGATGGTATTCTCGGCTCTTATAGGCATTGTCGTTATGCCAATAGCATTTATATTTCAAGATTCAGCATTTAGTATTGGGTCTATACCCGCCTTACTAATCTCTCTGAACGGTTGCCTCTACCTTGTAGCTGTTCAGCCTTATTTGAAAGCTCTTAGGATCAGCGATGCTTCTACCTCAATCCCAATGTTTCAGATTATTCCAGTAATAACATTTGTACTTGCGAAGGTTGTTCTCAAAGAAAGCCTTACTTCAAACCAGCTACTCGGCGGTCTGCTAATCGTACTAGGAGCGATAATCATTTCTTTCGAGATGATTGATGGTAGAAAATTAAAACTACATGGAGATGCATTAGGACTGATGTTCCTATCATCACTCATCTTCTCCGTAAACTTCTTGTTGTTTAAATACTTTGCAATTAATTCGAGTTTCTGGACTACAACTTTCTGGGAGAGCGTAGGCTTTATTGGGTTCGGCTTAGCATTACTGGTTTTCGTCAAATCTTGGCGTCGTGATTTCATTAACGTGTTCACAAAGCAAAAATTAGCCACAGAACTTAATATTACCAACGAAGCGATTAACACAATTGCGAAAATTACGTTTAATTATGTCTCACTTCTTGCGCCAATAACTCTCGCATGGATCGGTGTAGGGTTTCAACCTGTTTTTGTTCTGGTTTACAGCGTGTTACTGGCTGCGTTTTTCCCACATATCAATAACGAAAAAGTTAGAGGTAAGCACTTAGTTCAAAAAATAGTTTCTATAATTATCATGATGATTGGTGCGTATATCCTGAATCGATAAAGTTTGACTTAGCTTGTGAGCTGATTCCATTAGCAACACTTGTCCTACAAATTTTTTGTGTTCGTCCTCTAATTCACAGAGCTCCTATCTCACGCTACCTCGCTTATGATAATATAAGATTACTCAGAAAGGACATTATGATTGAAATATATGTGAATATAAATGCACCACTGAATGAAGTGTGGGAAAAGTGGACTGATGTCAAAGCAGTAAAAAATTGGGCATTTGCCAGCGATGATTGGGCGGCAGAAGGAATCGAAAACAATGTCATTAAAGGCGGTAAGTTTAGTTCTCGTAACTATGCCAAAGACGGATCAGCGGAATTTGTACTCACATGGACTTATGACCAAGTAGAGGCGTTCAGGTACTTAAAATACACTATGGGGGATGGGCGCAAGGTAGAGGTTACACTTTCGGAAGCCGAATCAGGTACTCACCTCAAACAAGTTTTTGAGCCCGAATCAGATAACCCCGAAGAAATGCAGCGAGATGGCTGGCAGGCGTATCTAAATAACTTCAAGAAATTCGTTGAATCATAAACACACACCTCTCAAGTGTCATTTCGACTCATAAAGTACCTATGCTAAGATATTTCTATGAAGACGTCCGTAAGGCAAGATGAGCGTATAGCAAAGCTAACTTTTGCATCTGTATATCCACACTACGTTACAAAGGTAGAAAGAAAAAACAGAACTGTATCAGAATTGAATCAGGTAATTAGCTGGCTTACTGGATATGGCAGTAGCCAGATTCAAAAGTGCATCGACCAAGAGGTGAACTTCGAAATATTTTTCAAAAACGCTAAGCTCAATCCTAATTCCTGTCTAATAACTGGTGTAATTTGTGGCTATAGGGTTGAAGAAATAGAAAACTCCCTAACCCGGCAAGTACGCTACCTGGACAAATTAGTCGACGAGCTAGCCAAAGGTCGTGATATAAACAAAATCTTAAGGGCATAGACTACCGGAAGCACTGACTTTTTGCTATTATTGTGTGTATGATGGAACCTAAAACTCAGCACAACAACCAGAACAAAACCCAACCAACCACAAAGTCCGTCGATGAATACATACGGGCAATTCAGAACCAAGGCCACAAAAAAGACGCTGAGCAATTAATTGAAATTTTCAGCAGACTAACCGGAGAAAGTCCTGTCATGTGGGGCCCGTCAATCGTAGGTTTTGGTAGCTATCACTATAAGTACGAATCGGGCAGAGAGGGCGACTCACCAAAACTTGCCTTCGCAGCACGTGGGCGCGCAATGACACTTTACGGACTAATATTTTACGACAAATCACACGAAAACAATAAGTTACTAGACGAATTAG
>JAGONL010000031.1 GCA_017993025.1 Candidatus Saccharimonadota bacterium | reverse complement strand
AATATAAGTAGAACTTAAAGTGGAGGAATTAATCTATGGATTACAATGACTTAGCCGACAATCAAATAATGTTAATTGCCGTAATTGCAATCTGGGATATGATTTGGAAAGGCTTTGCACTTTGGCGTGCATCAAAAAACAATGATCAGAACTGGTTTATAGCTATGATTGTCATAAATAGTGTAGGAATATTGCCAATTATCTATCTACTAATGCATAAATCAGACTCATCCGAAGAAGCCTAAACTATTTGTTTCTATAACCTACGCGACGTGCTTCATCAACGTTATGCTGGACGGCTTTTCTTATACTGTCAGATCTTTCTTTTAATCCTTTACCTTTTGGTTCAATTAAACCACCGATATGAACCGTTGCTCTGAACATACTCCCGGCGTCATAGACAACTCCAGTGGTTAATATAGCTACTTTGGCGCCTCTTCTAAGTGCTTTTTCATACATATAAACTGCTCCCATATCAAATTCTTGAACATCCAATGGGTTACCTTTGTTTCGTTCACCTTCAGCCATTATGAAATCGCTACCGCCTTTTACGTCTTCAACATTTTCTATATCGTCACTGGCTTTACCTACTAAATGGTTAACCATCAACTCAACCGTAAATTTGCCAGATTCTGTTTGAAATACTTTATTTTCTTTAGAAACCTTGCCATCTTTACCTAACACGTCTTTTTTGCGTATAACAGGAAAAGAACCCATGCCCTCTGCCAGATGTCTAATACCCGGAATCCTAAATATTACAGGTTTTGCTGGAATTATTATGTCATGTTTGATAACTTCAAACGCGGGCTCTCTGCACACAACTGCGGAAAATGTAAGAGGGTCTATTCCTTTTACATGATTTCCGACAATTATTAATACCCCACCGTTCTTTGTATGATGTAGAACATCTTCTCTGTCAGTAGAAGATATTTCTACGTCCGGGCTTAGTGCAAGACTACTCAATCCTTGGCCCAAGGTAACAATGCGCTCATTAGGTGTGTGATCTATGTAGCGTTTCGAAAACTCTTCTACGTTTCTGGGTTGAACAGACGGAACACCGCGCCATTCGCCAAATTGAAGAGCAAAATCATTGTATTGATGAGTTACGCTTTCTAATAATTGATCTACAGCCATATTAAACGCAAGTATATTTACTGGTTTACGACTATGCAAGCATTAGTACTAATTATTCTATTTAACATAAAGTGGTAAACTATTATCTATGAGGAGTATTCAGTACGGGGAAAGTAGGCCACGCCGGCGTTCTAAGCGTCGCTATGCTCGTGTTTTTGTATTTTTAGTATTAGTAGTTGGTGGTTTTTGGGGTTACAGACAGCTGACTAAACCATCTCCACAAGAAGTAGTAGACAACCGCGTGGTGTTTGATAGTAGCTTCTCCGAGCCTGAAAAGCAAAAGGTATCTGACGCTATCATTAACCAGACAAAAAATGTTAATGGAATTACGACCGCACAAATTCTGACAACTGAATCGCCTGTTGCCGGTGCGTTGACTATCGATGGCTATGTATTGATTACACATGTATATTCGCCAAAACAACAGACAACTAAACTTGAACTTCCATCGCAGACAGTTTATATATGGCACGAGCTAGATGCAGTAGCGCGGACGGCAATTATCAGTACTCTTGGAATTAATGATACTAGCGTGCGGACTTTAAATAGTTTTGATGAGCTAAAACAGGACGATATAGCTATAGTCCCAGTAGGATTACTGTCGAAAGAAGTTAAGCTTCTGACTTTTGAGGGGAATTACTACCTTGATAATTTTGCCGGTGGTGCGATTTTCCGGCAAGTAACTTTTTCTGGTGATTCAGCTCAAGAATTTAGCGACCTTAGACTAAATACTTTGCCAACCAAGGAAAGTACGCTAAAAATAAACCAGACTGGCGTTACGGCGTTAACCCGCATAATGATGAAAAAACTAAATACTGTGGGTGACCCACTGTATTTTAGTGAAAAAATAGGCGATTTTCTGGCTGATGCCGATATTACGCATGTGTCAAACGAAGTGTCGTTTAAGCCCGACTGTGGCTATAGTAATACGGCATTTTGTTCTGACCCGCGGTTTATAGAAACATTAAAAGACAGTGGAGTGGATTTGGTAGAATTAACCGGCAACCATAATAACGACGTAGGTAATCAGTTTAATACAGACACCATTAATCAATATCGGTCCTTGGGCTGGTCTGTTGTAGGAGGTGGACTAAACACAGAAGATGCACGGAAGTTCTACGTCGCAGACCAAAAAGAGTCTAAGGTTGCGATTCTGGGCTATAACTATCCAGATTCGCCAAATGGTGGAGCCATATCCAGAGACACCACGGCAGGTGCAAACAGCTTTGATTTTGACAAAATAAAAACTGACATTGAAAGCGCCAAACAGCAATCTAGCTTTGTTATTGTAGATGTGCAGTATTGGGAATGTTATGCATATCCTGATGGTTACATTGAATTCCCTGAGTGTGACATACCAATTGGCGAACAAGAGGCGGTGTTTAAACAAATAGCCGACCTTGGCGCAGATATGGTCGTGGGCACACAAGCACACCAGCCACAAACGTATGAAATATATAACGGCAAGCCAATATACTATGGTCTGGGAAATCTGTATTTTGATCAGACCAGTTGGCCAGGAACAGAGCGGGGCATAATATTAACGCACTATTTTGCAAAAGGAGAGTTATTGCAAACAAAGTTGTCGCCAACAATATACGGTGACGCACTTCAGACTGAACTAGCAAGCGAAACGCAGGCAGAATATTTACTAAATAGATTAGAAAACGCGAGGTAGCACTGTGGTTGATAAAAGCAAAAAACAAGAAGTTTTTCAAAATATGTTCGTTGGAATATTGCTGTATTCTGTTGTATTAGGTTTTTTTAATGACTATACGGAAATTTTGACTACTTCATCGTATTCAACTACTTTTATGGTGGCTATCGTTATGCAATTGCTTACATATCAGACATTTGCCTTAAAAGACCGAGTAAAGCGCTGGTTTAAGGCCAGGAACAGGCGGTTTAGCAAAGCCGGATTAGTTTTTGGGGTTTGGCTGATTTTATTTTTATCAAAATTTGTATTCTTGGCAGTTATTAGTTTTCTTTTTAAAGAAGATGTACACATTAGCGGATTTGTCGGACTAATGGCCATAATAATTTGTTTGACCATAGCCCAAAAACTAGCAGAATTAGCATACAAAAAACTAGCTGACTGAAACTTGCTCTAAAATAATCCGATTATCATAAGTGTTATACTGTGAGAACGAGTAACTGTAACAAAGGAGAATATATATGGCAGCAGGTGACCAAGTTAGAAATGCAGCTACTCAGACGCGCATGCAGGCTAAACAGCACAGAGAACAGGCAACAAATATGCACAAAACCGCAATTGAACTTGAGAGAGTTGCAGTACAGTTAGAAAACGAAGCGAATAATCTCGAGAGACAGGCAAAAGAATCTGATAATGCAGAACGTCAAGCTCAGCAGACTATGAACAATCTTAAGAATCAAAATTTGTAGAATAATCACAGATATTAGGCTATAGTTAAATTATGAAACAGATTGAACAGACTTACTTTATAAAAGCATCAGTTGAATCAGTATGGAATGCACTAACTAATGCAGAATTAATAGAAAAATGGGGTGCTGGACCTGCCGAGTTTCAAGCGACTGAAGGTGGTAAATTTAGTCTATGGGGTGGCGATATTAATGGAATAAACACTAAAGTAGAAAAAAATAACCTACTTGAACAAGATTGGTATGGTCATGATCATCCTGATAGATGCTATAAAGTAGCGTTTAAGCTAAAATCTAGTGATGGAAATACAGTAGTGACACTGAGTCACGCGGATGTACCTGATGAGGAAGAAAAAGATTTTGCTGATGGCTGGAAAGATTACTATTTTGATCCGATAAAAGAGTTACTAGAAAAGTAGACTGGAAATATCTGGCAGTTAAAATGCAAGAGTTTTAAAATAGTTGTATAATATATTTAAATGGAAGATAAAAATATAAAAACATACGACGTTATTGTTATGGGTGGTGGTGCTAGCGGAATGATGTCGGCGATTGTAGCTTCGGAGCGTGGTGCTAATGTACTTATTTTAGAAAAAAATAAACGACTTGGTGAAAAATTGCGTATAACTGGTGGCGGTCGGTGCAATATACTAAACGCCGAATATAACTTACGTACGCTTCTAAAAAATTTTGGTGACGCAGAGCAGTATCTGTATTCTGCTTTTTCAAAGTTTGGAGTTCAAGAAAGTGTAGATTTTTTTGAAGATTTAAAAGTCCCAATTACAATACAGGCAAAGAATCGAGCTTTTCCATTAAGCGAAAAAGCAGTGGACGTTGTGCACGCTATGATTAATAGATTAGACAAAAATGCAGTTGAGATCATAAAAAATAGCCCGGTAAGTAAGATTAACATAGATGAAAATAAGATTGTTTCGCTAAATTGTGGCGACAAAACCTATAAGGCAAGTCAGTATATATTGGCTGTAGGTGGTTCTTCAAGACCCGAAACTGGATCATCTGGCGATGGGTTTGGATGGTTACGAGAGCTTGGTCACACAGTCAAAACTCCAAGCCCAAATATCACACCTCTTGGCGTTAATGAGAAATGGGTGAAAACTGTTTCTGGAGTAGTTTTAAAATCTATAAATATTTCGTTTTTTGTAGATAGTAAAAGACGATTGAAGTTAAACGGCGACGTACTTTTTACGCATTTTGGAATATCCGGACCGTTAATACTTAATAACGCACATAAAGTTGCTGACTTGCTACAGGAGGGCGTTGTCGTTGCACAAATTGATTGCTATCCCGAGCTGACTGAAAAAGAATTAGATATAAAAATAGTAGATATATTAAATCAAAATGGCGCCAAACTGTTAAAAAACGTTTTGAACAATTTTACACCTGCCGGTCTTGGCCCAGTACTCAAAGAACTATTAAGTCACCAAGTAGATTTTGACACAAAAACAAGTGAGGTAAATAAGCAAACTCGCGCATTATTAGTAAATAATCTTAAGCACTTAAGTTTAACTATCGAAAAACTTATGGGTTTTGAGCGGGCAGTAGTTGCTGATGGGGGAGTTGACCTGAAAGAAATTGATACCCGAACTATGCGCTCGTATAAGATAGATAACCTATACATCACTGGAGATTTATTAGATATTAACAGACCCTCAGGTGGGTTTTCCCTACAGTTATGTTGGACTACTGGGTATTTAGCTGGAACATGTGCCGTAGATGCACTTAAATCCAAGAAGTAAAACAGAGATAAATAAGGTATAATGCAGAGATGTTATTATCTGTAAATATCACTGAAAAATCCTTTGGGAGTAACATTTTGTATAAAAATGTGGCTTTTGAAGTCCAGAAAGACGAAAAAATTGGATTAATCGGAAGAAATGGAACTGGAAAATCCACACTACTAAATGTTATTAGTGGAGACGATATTGATTTTCAAGGTGAAATAAAAATCAGAAAAGGTGCAGTTGTGGTTGTTAGCAGGCAGGAGCACCATGAATTCGACTCCCTAACCGTTTTAGAGTACATACAAGGTGATTTGCCGAAGTATAGCGAGCTCGTACACATTATCGACACCTATCCAGACACGATGGGCGAAAGTCAGCGAAAAATACAGGAGTTTAGCGACGCTCTCGTAACGTTCGAGGAGCTTGGATACTACCAGCTAGAAGAAGAAATTAAACACGCTTTTTCAATATATCAATTAGATGACAGTTTACTGCACCGAACATTGGGAAGCTTATCTGGTGGTCAAAAACGTTTGGTCGAGCTTATTAAGGTTATACGTTCTAGGGGCAATATTGCATTAATTGACGAGCCAACAAACCACATGGACTACGTAGCAAAAGAATCGTTCATAAAATGGCTAAAGGGTGCACGTGAATCTGCTCTAGTTATCACACACGATAGGGACGTATTGGCGCAGGTAGATAGGATTATAGAAATTCGGGACGGCGTTAGTTTGTCTTTCAAGGGTAACTACGAGGCATATTTAAAAGTAAACAAAACAAATGTTACGTCAGAAGTCACTGAGTATGATTTGGTACAAAGAAGGATTAAGAACCTAGAAGACGACGCAATTAGGTTTCAAAGAATGAAAGAGCGAGCAAATCATCCTGGAACCATTAAGCGTTTTAAGTTTTTAGAACAAAAAACTCGCGCAGAGCTTGTAGAGCTAAAGAGTGCTGAAAGACCTTCATTTTGGATTGACCAAGATTCAACAGTTGAGATGAACTCTAAACTAGTTAAAGCTTACGATAAATACAAGGCTAAGAATATTAAAGTTACCACCAAGCAAAATGATTCTGCCACTGCGGGATCTTTGCTGATTAGTGTGTCTGATTTAAGCCTTGGTTACGGTGAAAAGCCGTTGTTTGAAGGAGTAACATTTTCACTGCACGAAGGAGCGCGGTTAAGATTGCACGGTAGAAACGGAAGCGGAAAATCCACGATAGTTAAAGCAATCCTCTCGCAGGTTAAAGGAACTGCACTAGTTCCAAAAAGTTTCAGCGGTTATATTGATTCCGTGAAGGGTGTAAAAGTTGGAGTTTATGAACAAGAAATATCTGAGAAGTATCTGCCATTAACTTTGAACGGTGCGGTTGAGCAAATACTACGAGACAAAGGTTTGCCGATTAGTGAGCAGAAAGTTAAACAACTTTTAAGTGATTATCTATTCAACCCAAACGCTGACGGAGAACAAATAGTTCAGAAACTTAGTGGTGGTCAAAAAGCCAGGTTACAGTTGATTGACATGCTAGTTGATGAACCACAGGTGTTGATTTTGGATGAACCAACTAACCACTTGGATTTGCCAAGTATTGAAGAGCTAGAGAACGCACTAAAGAAGTACAGGGGTGCTATTTTATATATATCCCACGATTCTTACTTTTCAAATAAGCTGGACGGCGAAACGGTTATCGTGGCTAGGGTATAGGGTATAGGGTATAGAGTAGAGTTTTCTACACCGCCAGGATGTTGCCGACGACAATACCAATAGCTGTAGCCATACCACCAATTATGAAAATTTCGATAGCGCTTTTAAGTGGTGACACGTCCACAACTTTACCCTTAACATAACCTAGTATGAGAAGACCAATAAGAGATGCTACGATTGCCACGTCACGTGAATATGCCATAGGGAAAATAAAAATAGGTAGAAGCGGAACTAAGCCAGCCATGAAGTATGCCCAAAACATAATAACTCCACTTATTAGTGGTACTTTTGACGAATGGTCCTTCTCTAGTTGATGGGCAGATTTAGAACTAAGGTATTGGCCAGAACCCATCGAAAGAGCTTCAACCAAAATGGTTACAACACCGGCTAAAATGACCACCTCTTTGTTGCTGGTGCCTGTACTTATACCTACAATAACACCCGTAGTAGAAACAAGAGCGTCATTAAAACCAAACATAGCACTCTGCAAATATTCTTTTTGAACTTTACTCATATGCTTAGAACTTTAGCTTAAAACTGGTAATAAGTCCAGGTGTATAAGCTGTTAATACTATGCATTTAATATATAAACCAATTACTTTACTTAACTTATATTTATTTAAACTCTACAAAAGGTAGTGAGCCGTCGGTTTTAATTCTATCGCCACCACCGTTTCTGTCGTGATATCCGCTAGTAACGTGTTTGGCTGTTGTTACTTTTACTGATGGGTTAAAATCTGTAATTGTTTTAAATCGGTCTTTCTCAGCATTCTCACTTCTCTGGACTACAGCTAGATAGTATACACACAAACAGTTGGTAATTTTAACTATTTGGGTAATTTGGGTTTTAGCCGTTAATTATCCGTCGTATATGCAACTGTACTTGCTGGGGTATATGGATCGGCTGAGTTAGATGCTGTATATCCGCCAGCAGGGGGTTTTGAACCAGAGAATCTTTCCCAGTTTGCTATTTCTGTAGCGTTACCTCTGCTGTAAATAGCAGAAACCGTATCCAGGTCTTGCCAGGTACCGCCACTACCTACATGTATTGCTTCTGGTGAGTTTATTGCAGCTGTTCGGCTGACTCCGTTTTTGTCAGTCAGCGTAATTGTAGCCGGTGCTAAGTTTTGATCTGTAGCTATTATCCCCGAAGCTGCAACCGGAGCGTTGTATGGTGACCAGGATGCTGGTTGTGTGCTGGTAGTGCTAGCTATCGTACTAGGCCTATTCATTGTTGAATTGCCGGTTTTGTCTGTAGTTTTATTAAGTTCATTATGAGGTAATGTAGAGTACGTTGTCGTAGCAACAGCAGTCGGGGCGCCAGGTGCTGTTTTTGCTAGGCTGGCGAAGTAGTTGTTTAGGTCTGCTTGCTTTTTTAGACTGCCAGTTGGGTTGAGTTCTGATATCAGGCTTGCCTGAATGTCGGGGTTTGGCGAATGGAAGTACGCATTTAGTTCCATTTGCTTCTGTATGCTGCCGGTTGGGTTTAGTTCTGCATGCACAAGTGCTGGGTTGTAGTCTGGGTTAGCAGGTTCTGTTTGTGTCA
>JAGONL010000030.1 GCA_017993025.1 Candidatus Saccharimonadota bacterium | reverse complement strand
TAGCCCGTTAACAGCTTACCGGCAACCAGCAATTATGCAACGGTGCCAAATCTAGCCTGAGCATAACCACTCAGGAAAGATATTTGCAATTGCAACATCCTTTCCTGAGTGCAACCTCAAAGAGAAGGGATTTTTTATTTTATGAGTTATAAATTATTTACAAGTGAGTCTGTGGCTGCTGGACACCCAGATAAGGTTGCTGACGCAGTTAGCGACGCAATTTTAGATGCATTACTAGCAAAAGACCCTAATGCCCGTGCGGGGTTAGAGACAATTGTAGGAGCTAATAAAATTGGACTTTTTGGTGAGATTAAAACTAGTGCTAAGGTAGATTTTGAAGCTATTGTCCGCGACACTATAAAGCGCCTTGGATATACAAACCCTGACTGGAACTTTTCGCATGAATCACCAATAGATAATAATATTCACCAACAATCACCAGAAATTGCTATGGGTGTCGATGCTGATGGTGCCGGTGACCAAGGCATGATGTTTGGCTACGCTTGCAATGAAACACCTGAACTTATGCCACTGCCAATCACATTAGCACACGCATTGACACGCACATTGGACGCCAAGCGCGAATCTGGTGAAATAGCTTTTTTGCGACCTGATGGTAAAAGCCAAGTAACTGTCGCCTATGAAAATCATAAACCGACGGGGATTGAAAAAGTTGTCATGGCTGTTGCTCACGACGAGCAAACTGACGAGAAAGATGTCTTTAAAGTCGTAAAGTCTGAAGTAATTGACGTTGTTTTAAAAGAATATGGTTATGCAGTTACGGACGCTCAAGTTGTAGTAAACGGAACTGGACTTTGGCATATTCCTGGCCCCGACACAGATGCTGGGTTAACAGGACGCAAGATAGTGGTTGATGGTTACGGTGGTTATGCTCGTGTAGGCGGTGGAGCCTTTTCCGGCAAAGACCCCAGCAAGGTAGACCGCTCTGCAGCCTATGCAGCGCGCTACATTGCAAAAAACATAGTATCTGCAGGACTTGCAGACAGGTGCGAAGTAGCACTAGCCTACGTTATCGGACGTGCAGACCCAATGATGCAAGCATTTGATACTTTTGGAACAGAGACAAAGCCACTTAACGAGATTCAGAAGTTTGTAGACGAACTACTAGATACTTCAGTAAAGGGAATTGTAGAAGGACTTGACCTAAAAAGACCAATCTACTCAAAGACAACTGCCTACGGTCACTTCGGAAAAGCTGGACTACCGTGGGAGCAGATAGCTAAAATATAACTAAATAAACTTTACGTATAATGAATAATGTGATACAATAAAGTTTATGATATTTACTACTTCTCGAAAAGAAAGAGTTCTTAGGGAGCACATTGAACAAGTACAAGATTTATCTACTGCGGAGCGTGAACAAGCTCTCTTTAGAAAGGGTGAAAAACACCTAAGCATTGGAAATTACGAAAAAATCGTATCTCGAATACTAAAATTTGGTTCTGTAGCTTTAGGAATTACAACAGTAATTTATGCAATACAAGGTAAGACTGAAGAAGCTTCTAAAACTGGTGGTCTTTTTTGGGCCAATGTTGCGGGCGGAAAAGTTGTTAGCGTAAGTGCTAATAATAATCTAGACGTAGGCGTAGAGCTAATGACTGAGTCAGGTAGCCCTTTACTTCATCCAAGTGTTGTATCAAGCGGACTCCCAGAAGAAATCATTGTTCAATACGAAGTGCCTGTAACTGCGCCTCAAACATCTCTAGAATAGATATTCATCTTTTAAATCAAAAACCTGCCTCTATGGTAGTACACTATTTGTATGAAGATAGTTTTTATACAAACCGGCGGAACGATTGATAAAGATTATCCGCAAGGCGAGACAAATCATGGATACGAATTTAAAATAGGTAATCCAGCGGTTGAAACAATACTTAGAAAAGCTAAACCGTTGTTTGAATATGAAATATTGCAATTACTTAAAAAAGACAGTCTAGATATTACCGATCAGGATAGAAGAGACGTTTTTAATAAAATTCAGTCGTTAACTGAAGATAAAATTGTTATTACTCACGGTACAGATACAATAGAAACAACGGCAGAGGCTTTAAAGGGTATTAACGACAAAACAATCGTCCTGACGGGGTCAATGTTGCCAGAAAAATTCTACGAGTCAGAAGCAGATTTTAACCTAGGGATGGCAGTTGCTTGCGCGCAAACTCTGCCGGCTGGTATATACACAGTTTTAAACGGAAAAGTTAAAAAAATCTAGTTTTAGTTTTGATTCGACTAGTGACGCAGGTTAAAATATAGTCATATGCAGAAACAAACAGTAGTCATGGTCGTTATTTCACTAATATTGCTTGTTGGCTTGAGCGGAGGAGCATATTTTCTGCTTGAAATACAGAAAAAAGACGAAAAAAGCGCTCAGTTTAAAAAACCAAGTGTCGACGTCTCTATTAAAGACGTACAACCGGCAACTGAAAATATAGAATCTAGCAGTAAGCTTCAAGTACAAGGAGCCCAGACTCAAACAAAACAACAGAACCAGCTTCCACAGCCGGTTGATTTTGAGCAGTATGAGCAATTTGCAAACTTAGATACTGCACAGTATCAAGATGTTGTAGAGGGCGATGGCAAAGTCGCTGAAAATGGCGACACACTGGCTGTTTTGTATAAGGGCTGGCTTACCGACGGAAGGTTATTTGACCAAAGTCGCACAAATGAACAAAACCAGCTTGAGCCGTTTATATTTAAGCTTGGTTCCGGCCAAGTTATCCAAGGCTGGGAACAGGCTTTGCCTGGCATGAAAGAAGGCGGGAAACGCCGACTGGTCATACCGTCAATAGTTGGGTACGGCGAAGCCGGACAAGACCCTATACCGCCAAACTCTATGTTGATTTTTGATATAGAGTTAGTGCAAGTTCAAAAGCCATAATTATCTGAATTGAATTGTGTTAGAATTTAAACTGCAAGGAGTTAGTAATGAGTAATGTACCTGATTTTTTGGAAGCACTGAAAGATCCAAGACCGGCAGATCAAATTATGTCCGCTAATGCCCGATATAAAGGAATGATAGCAAGCGGACAATTTGTTTTACCTATTAATGCCGCAGTAGGTGTGGTAATGAATGAAGGTGGTAGTCCACTGATGCCTGAAGTTGTTGCTACTACACTTCAGGAAACAGGAGAGTTCCTTGGATATCAGTCGCCACGTGGAAATGTTGGATATTTAGACGCTATTATAAGCAGATACACGCTTTCAGACCCAAAAGAAGTAGTTAGCATACAGACTGCTGGCGGAACGGATGCACTAAGTATGGCTTCTGTTGCCTTGAGAAAAATATTTTGCACATCTGAAGCGGGTGCTAGGCTTATATATGATGCTGGTTGGCCAAACTACATCAATGTTTTTGAAGTATTTTCCGGATGGTCGCTAAATGGAAATGCCAGAAAATTGAACGATAGTGGAAGGTATGATCATGATTTGTATCAAAATGAACTAGAAAAAGCCGAAAAGAATAGTGTAGTTTTGCTACAAGCTTCAGGCTATAACGGAGACGGGATTGACCGTAGTGATTCAGAGTGGAGTGATGTAGTAGATGTAATAATACGTAGAGGGTTAGTGCCAATAATTGATTCCGCTTATTCGGGTTTAGTTACTACGGACAATCCACTTAGAGACTTTGGACCTCTGCGTGAATTTATTGGAAATGGTTATCCTGTCTGGTTAGCATATTCAAACTCTAAAAATATGGGATTTTATGGAATGAGAGTAGGTGGTCTTTTTGGTTTTAATATGCCAGCAGGAATTAAGAGAGACAATGCCCAAGTGATATTAGACGGAGTAATCAGAGCTACTAAATCAAATTTACCTCATCGTTACGCGGAAGCTGCCAGAATCATATTATCAAACGACCAATTGTTTACGGATCTTACAGGAGAACAAGACGGTATTAGGCTTCGTATCGATAATGTTAGACAAAGAATTTCTGAAGCACTCGGCGAGGGTTATGAGCATGTAGCTAGGGGTAAGGGTTTATTTACAGTGTTAAGAAAAGCAGGATATACACCTGAGCAACACAAAGCCATAGAAGCAGAAGGAATCGCATCACTAGAAAGCAGTAGATTAAATCTAGGAGGGTTTGCTTCTGACGAACAAATTGAAAGAGTTATTGAAGTACTAGGTAGGGTTCTTAAGTAAAAAATATAATGGTTTTGTGAAAATTATCACATACCATAATCTTTTTGGTGAGTGTAGAATAATACTTGGAAGTGTGATGGTGGAGACATCAGCCATTTTCCGCAAACTGGGCTATAAACAGCCCAGTTTTTTATTTTAATTGTGATTCTAGAAGAGCAATATTAGTAGCTCTTGAAAGACCTTCACGTATTCTTCTTGCTCTTTTTTCGTCTCTAATTGGTGGAATAAACTCAACTTCGCCGTTCTTGTAGACAATAGCAACGCTACCAAGTGACGTACCCTTAGTAAGAATTTCCAGGACATCACCTTTACTGGTACCATATTTTCGTAAATCAGTATCATCTACCTCTTCTGTATCATCAGGGTGGGCTGAGTCTACGTTACTAGTATTATCGATCTCCGTAGACATTATGCTTTCATCATCAATAAAAACTACACTCGCTAAAGCACTGCTTGCGTAAGCAAATTCAAAAGCAGCATCTCTTACAGCTGGCAATTCCGGATGGGGTACTCTAATGGTAGGGTCTTCTGCCATTGACAGTAGTATATCGTTAGACATAAATATTTGCTCCTATTTAATGATATAATAGCACAATATATATAAAATGTAAATAGCATGAATCTAATTCCTAAAGTTAATTATATTTTAAGCTTAATGTTTTGCTAAACTGATTAGTAATGAGGCAGATATTTCGAATTTTAGGTGTGGGGCGTGAACTTTGGCATAGCTATTTGGTCATTAGTATATTAACGTCGCTTTTGTCTATCTCATCTATCATTGTGCCGTATTTGTCAGGTAGAGCAATTGATGAAATAAGGCGGGGCACTGAGTCTGATGTACGTTTGGCTGTGTGGCTTGCGGTTGGAATATTTCTGCTAGACCTTAGTCAAACGCTACTTAGTAATTGGAATGGGTATATTGGCGACCAAGTTTCTGTAAAACTGCAAAATCTGCTTAGCAAGCAGTATTTTGGCCACCTGATGACACTGCCACAAAGTTATTTTGATACAGAACTAACAGGCAAAATAATAAACAGGCTTAACCGCTCTATTGCTCAAGTTACTGGCTTTATACAGATGATGAGCAATAACTTCTTGCAGTTTATATTTACTACTGTGCTGAGCCTTATTGTTGTGGCGTTTATTAGCTGGCCGGTAGCACTAATGTTATTTATGCTTTATCCAATATTTACGTATATGACAATTAGAAGTTCTGGTACATGGCAGGCATATCAGAAGACCAAAAATGAGCATATAGATATTGCTAGTGGGCGATTTGCGGAGTCCGTTGGGCAGGTGAAGGTGGTAAAGAGTTTTGTGCAAGAAAAGCGTGAACTGTCGTATTTTGCAAAGCACTTCAAGATTGTCGAAGACACCAACAAGCCTCAGTCGGCACATTGGCACAAAAAGGATGTAAACCGTCGAGTGATATTAAACATTATTTTCTTTGCTGTATATCTGTATATTTTCGTTCAGGGAGCTAAAGGGTTGATTAGCCCAGGCGAAGCTGTTGCTTTAATTCTGTATGCTATGAACATCCGTATTCCAATATTCACAATTAGCTGGCTGGTTGAGCAAACCCAGAAAGCTATTGCTGATAGTAGAGATTATTTTGAGATTATGGCTCTTAACCCTGATATCGTAGACCCACCAAATGCTGTTGAGCTAAAAGCCAAGAAGCCATCTGTCAAATTTGAAAATGTGCGGTTTAGTTACGACAAAGGCGAAGAAGTAATAAAAGGTGTTAATTTTGAATTATTGCCTTCAAAAAAAGTTGCATTAGTTGGCGAGAGCGGAGAGGGCAAGACTACACTCACAAACTTACTTATGCGGTTATACGAACCCTCAAGTGGTCGTATACTTATTGACGGTATCGATATTAAAGACGTAACTCAAGCCAGTTTAAGGCTAAACATCGGCGTGGTTTTTCAAGATCCTAGTCTGTTCAGTGGCACTATTAGAGAAAATATTACCTATGCAAATCCCAAAGCGACAAATGCTGACGTTGAGAGAGCGTCTAAGGGTGCTAATGCACACGAATTTATAGAAAAGCTTGAGAATGGTTATGATACTCAAATTGGCGAGCGAGGCTTAAAATTATCTGGAGGGCAAAAGCAACGTCTAGCCATTGCCAGGGCAATACTGAAGAACGCCCCGATTTTGATTTTAGACGAGGCGACGTCTAGTCTGGATAGTAAGTCCGAACTTCTGGTTCAGGACGCACTAGAGCGATTAATGAAGAACCGCACCACAGTTATAATTGCCCACAGACTTAGCACTATTCAGAACGTCGATACTATAATTGCCCTAAAAGATGGTCAAGTATCAGAAACAGGCACGCCAGATGAGCTTGCAAAGGGTGACGGTATATACGCAAAACTACTTCAAGTTCAATCAGCGCGTTCACCCGAAGAGCGACAAAAAGCCCTGGCGAAGTTTGGTATTGTTGCATAAAAAACTAGTTTTGTGTCATATACAAAAAAGTGTTAATGTGTACATCAAATGAGCAACTCTGAAATTGGTTTTGGCGGTTTGTCAGATTTTGAACATATAGTTGATAGGGGTAGTTTAACATCTGAGCAAAGTCAAAAAATTAAACGCACAAACGCTCTGATAAGTAATCAGTATCCTGGAAGTTTTCCGTTTCTAGAATCGGCACTTAGTAGGGTAAGAGATGGATTTAACTTCATGCCCCCGCTTTCAAGGTTCATGCGTTTGATAGGTGCGAATGTGCTTCAGGATGAAGCTCCAGGCGACAGTGTTTTTGACGTAGTCGGTATAGTTGAGGCGGGTAATATAGCAGACCGAAGCAACCCTCCGTTTCAGGATGTATTTCTGACAATTTGGGCGAATAAAGAGGTTTTCGTGGACGAAATATCTCAAAAAGCTGTTTGCGGGCTGGCGCTCAGCAGACTATTGATTGAATATTCACAGGAAGAACGACCCCCACTATACAGCTCCCATATGGGATTAGCAGTGTCACGGTTTACTGAAGTTACATATTGTCACAATAATGGAGTTGAACAGTATATATATGGTCAACAAAAAGAAATAGTTGGACTTGAGCGTGCCCTTAGAGGTGACGTTATAGACGATGGTGTTAGAAACGGACTTAGTGATGCAGACCTAGGCGAACTACTTAATGACTTTCATAGATCCGAGCGCATGCATAGGTTGGTAGGCGGGAATTTACAGCTACCTGGTATTCTTTCAAAAATACTTCAATCAGTAGCAATTTAATTTCACAAGTACGGAGACAATAAAACAACGATAACAGGCTTGGTAGGCTGTGCATTTTTGGATATACTACTAGGTATTACGCGATTACGAGAAAATCAAATAAACACGCGTGGAGGGTAGTAACAATTTATGGCAACTTCTAATGGCCAACGGGTGGTGGCTTTTTTACTGGCGGCACTGTTTCTAATGTCGACACTGGGTGCGACCGGTTATGTTATATGGCAAATTAATCAAGATGATGGAGTTATAGTGCAAGAAACACCTGAAGAAAAAGCAGCAGCCGAGGCATTAGCTGAGCGACAAGCGTTAGCAGACAGTGGAAACGCTGCCTGTGGTGATGGTTTGTACGATCCACTAGCACCTAGAGCAACACCAACAGTAACTACTAACTCTGGTGCAATAACCGAGCTTACTACCGTAGATGTAGTCGTGGGTGAAGGCGAAGAAGTTCAGCCAGGCGACTGCGTAGCTGCATTATATTACGGTACACTAGCTACTACTGGCGAAAAGTTTGACGGTAATTATGATTCTGGTCAGCCTATTGAGTTTTCCCTAAACCAAGTTATACCGGGCTGGACCAACGGAATTCCAGGAATGAAGATTGGAGGCGTACGAAGGCTTTTGATACCTGCAGAGCAAGGCTACGGTGCGCAAGGTAGTGGAGATGTGATTCCACCCAATTCAGACTTGATTTTTGAGGTGGTATTAGTTAACACAAAAAGAGGTCAATAAAAAGGGGGTAAAAAATACAAAAACACAACATATAGTGGCTTGATTTAAAAAATAACACCAGCTATAGTACTAAGCATAAGCTTTAAAAAAACGATAAATCAGCATTAAAAAGAATAAAAAGTCAAAAAAAGACAACTAAAGGAGTCTCGCAAACTATGAAAAAGATAACTGTTTTCACTACTAACACTTGCGGTTACTGCGCAATGGTTAAAAGATATTTAGACGGAAAAGGCATTAAATACGACGTAGTAAATCTAGACGAACGTCCAGAAATGCAAGCCGAAATTTACGCAAAGAGCGGAGCTTTAACAGTGCCGGTTACATTAGTTGAAAGTGACGACAGCACTGAAGAAGTAGTAGTTGGCTTCAATTTGCCTCGACTCGCTTCACTTGTAGC
>JAGONL010000029.1 GCA_017993025.1 Candidatus Saccharimonadota bacterium | reverse complement strand
GATCTCCAACTAACTGACCAGATGCTTTTTCTAGAGTCAAATCACCATCAACTTTCAGAGACAAAATATGCGGGAAAGCATTTGCCTTAAACGGAACAGTTCTTTGTGTTTTATAAACCACTACGTCATAGCCAAGTTTAAAGGCAGCATTTGTGTGCTTTGATGTTGGCAATGGGCCAGCAGGAATACCAAATGGTGTATAAACCTTAAATCCTAAAAAGTCATATTCTGGTTCACCTTTATTCTCAACTCCGCTAAGGTCCATATTAAACGGTCCGTTGTCGGCATTATCTTCAAACGTCCTGTTCCAGTCGTAGAAACATGCTGGATCTGCCATTATTGTAGTGCTCCTTTGTTTAAATTTACTTCTTTGCTACTACTATATCACGGTCGTCTGATGTAGAATATTCTTAAGTATGAGCCAGCAAATAATTGAAAAGTTTAAAACAGCCGTAATTAAAAACAACTCAGTTGTGTGTGTCGGTTTAGATGCCGACGTTTCTAAATTGCCGGCCGGTATTGACCAAGTTAGTTTCAATAAAGCAATTATTGACGCTACGCACGACCTCGTCTGTGCCTATAAACCAAATTCCGCATTTTATGAGGCACTTGGAGAAAAAGGAATCAGCAACCTAAAACAAACTTGCGATTATATAAATGAAAAATATCCAGAAATACCGATTATTTTAGACGCAAAGCGTGCCGATATCGGTAACACTAATCAAGGATATGTTGACTTTGCATTTGAATATTTGGGCGTAGACGCAATAACTGTTCAGCCATATATGGGCGGAGAGGCTGTTCAGCCTTTTCTAGACAGAGTAGACAAAGGAATTATTGTCCTTTGCAGAACGTCAAACGATGGCTCCGCTGAGTTTCAGGATTTAGAAGTTGATGGTACCCCACTATATAAAATAGTAGCTGAAAATGTTGCTGAAAACTGGAACAAAAATAATAACTGCATGTTGGTTGTAGGTGCAACATACCCGCAGGAAATTGCCGAAGTTAGGGCAATTGTTGGCGATGATATGTGGTTTTTGATACCGGGAATTGGCGCGCAGGGTGGTGATGTAGAGAAAACAGTAAAATCTGCCAAAAACTCTGAAGGCCAGGGCATGATAATTAATTCATCACGCGGTATAATATTTGCATCAAATGGTGCGGATTTTGCTGAAACAGCAAGAGCAAAAACAGTTGAGCTAAGAGACGAAATTAATAAATATAGGTAGGAGTTTTAAAGTGGCAGAAGTATCAGAACAAACAAAACAACAAGTTGCAGAATTATTGCTAAGCCACGGACTGTTAAAGTTTGCGGGAGCGGGCGAGCCTGGGTTTAAACTAAAGTCCGGCATTATGTCGCCGTTCTATATTGATTTGCGTATGACACAGTCGTTTCCTGATTTGTTTCACGCTGTAACTGACGCATACTGTGAATTAATCGGTGAAGTACCGATAGGCTATAAAATATCTGGAATCCCAGAAGCCGGGACCCCACTTGCTACTGCAGTTGGATTTCAAATGGATGTACCACTAGTGCAACCACGAAAAGTTATAAAAGACCACGGAACAGGACGCTCAATTGAAGGAGTTTTTGAAGAGGGCGACAAAGTGATAGTCGTAGATGATTTAATTACCAAAGGCGATTCAAAAATAGAATCAGTAAAGCAGTTTAGTGACAATGGACTGGTTGTCGACAGATTTGCAGTGCTAATCGACCGTGAACAAGGTGGACTCAAAACTTTAGCTGACGCTGGATACGGAGTTGAGGCTGTTATGACAATACACGAGCTTATAGATAGAGTTAGCTCAAAAGGCTTAATTAGCCCTGAGCAGACTAAAACGGTTTTAGATTTTATCTCAGCAAATTAATTAGCAAAGAGTTGTTCAAGTAGCGCCATACGCATATATAGGCCATTTTTTACTTCCTTAAAGTAAATTGCGCGGGGATCCTTGTCCACATCAGTAGTAATTTCATTTACTCTTGGTAGTGGGTGCATAACTATTGCATTTTTATTAAGCTTTTTCATCACTTCTGTGTCTAGAATAAAGCTGTCTTTTACAGCCATGTAGTCTTCAATTAGTTTAAATCGCTCTTTTTGTACGCGTGTCATGTAAAGTACATCAACTTTATCTAAAACTTCATCCCAGGAATTTAATAAATGTAGTTTTCGTCCAGCTTTTTCGATAAGTTTCTGGTACTTTTCAGGAAGTTGAAGTTGTTTTGGTGCCATGCAGTAAAATGTAACGTCGTAGATATTTAACAGTTGAATAAGCGAGTGAATAGTTCTACCATTCAATAAATCTCCAACAAGCCCAATATTTAGCCCGTCAAGTGACCCTTTTTCTTCGTATATCGTGTAGCCGTCAAGCATTGCCTGGGTTGGGTGTTCGCCCGCTCCGTCACCGGCATTAATAATCGACACATTAGATACTTTTGATGCACGCTCGGCAGAGCCAACTTCAGGGTGTCGCAAAACTATTGCATCTGCATATGCGCTAATTGTCATAATTGAATCCTCTAGCGTCTCGCCCTTAACTGCTGAACTGAAACTTCCGGCATTTTCTGTTGAAATAAGATTTGCTCCAAGGTTCTGGATTGCAGTCTCAAATGATAGTCTAGTTCTAGTGCTTGGTTCATAAAAAAGCGTAGCCACCGTCATATGCTGGAGAGGCTTAGGGTATTCTGCTAATGGCATTATTGAGAATTCGTGCGCCCGTAAAAAAAGCTCATCTATTAAATTCTTGTCTTGGAACTGTGTGATTGTTGTTATGTGTTTCATTAAACTAATTGTACTCGACATAGGTAGTATTGTCGAAAATCTACCAACTGTTTTTACTGAAATCTTGGTACTGAATATCGGTTGGAGTAATTCTATATACCACGACATCACCTTTTTTTAATGATGTTATCGGTGGTAGATGATTTCCCTCGGCATACTGTTTTGGCTCGGAAATACTGCCATACACTCTGTCTTTTATATTTGTATCGTATTCTTGCTCTGCATTTCCTAAAATCTGCGCTGTCTTTAAACTACTTATAGCATGAATTGTTAATGCAACTTGCGGATGAGCAGTAATGTTTTTTGATTTGTTTGTCTGGGCTTTAGTCACGATAAAAAAATTGCCATCCTCAAAAACGTAATGAACTACAGCGCCGTGTGCATTTCCATATTTATCGACAGTTGATATAACTGCGCTATTTTGATTAGTAACTAGTCTCAAGAATTCGCTCAATCTAGGCGTTGGTGGAGGCGCCGGTGGTTTAATTGGTGCGGGCGCCGACTGTTGCTGGATCTTGTCTGAAGTTACGTCATTAACATCGTTATAAATATCACTACCGTCTTTTGTATGTAGTTCTATATAGGTTTCAATAAAGTTTTCAAATATCTTTGCACAATTTAGGTTTACAAATCTTAAACTAAAATCACGAACTTTAGTATGCAAAGTTATTCCCGCAAACGTTCCAGCATTATTAGTTTTTACACCAGAAACGACCCGATAGGCTATTTCGTCAGAAGTCACAAAAAAAGGTTTAACGTCTAAAAAAATGACTCTTTTGTCGGTAGCTATTAACATTGCAGAACCAATTTTGTCACCAGTAGTACGCCCATAAACAACACCACCAATCTTTTCGTCTTCGTGAATTATTTCAGGAAGCCGTTTGGTCTCCATTTTTAAAAATCCCCAAGGCGTCATACCCGCTTCTTTAAGCTCTTTAACAATTCTTTTCTTGTGTAGTCTTATATTCATCATCGTCTCTCCCTATGCATGAGTATGTTCTCTTGTTAAAGTAAATTCAATAGAAGCAAATATATTGCAAAATTAAAACATCCTCGGGGCGCTACCCCCAGGATGTTGAATGTAAACAACAAAATGTCTATTTAGTCACGCATGCCGTGTCTACGACCACCCATATGGCCTCCGTCTGGTCGGATTGCATTTAGGTCTATGCCTTGTTCCTTAGCCCATGTCTCAAAGGCCGTTCGGCCTTCTTCCATTTTGGTATGCATTTCTTCGTGCGTTAGGTCTTGGTCCTTTATCGCTTCACGGGCAGTTTCCATCTCTGTAAATTTAGTCTCCAGAGCTATTTTTTGGTCAGCAGTTATGGTTCCGGCATCTACAAGGGATTGTAAGTGCTCTTCGCGCTTAGTATCTCGCTCTGCTTCCATTTCTGCATGTTGCTCTTCAAAAACGCTTTCCACCTCTGAAGCGTCTACATTAAATTTCTCCGCTAGCTTTGTCACTAGCTCGTCTTTATTATCTCCACTCCCGTGGGCGCTAGCTGCGCTTACACCTAGAATACTTCCAGTAGCGATTGTCGTAACCGCTAGGGCAGCGATTAAATTTTTGCTTATTTTCATAATACTTCTCCTTTTTAAATATTTGTTCTTGGTGCAATACTATTATCCGTCCGCAAACAATTGCGCGTGACGCGAAAGTCGTTTGCACCTGAACATCTTCATAGTACAAACACTTGCTTTGATAATACTTTGGTTTAGCTGAGATAATCCTGAATGACTTTAAAAATTTCTGAAGTGTCGCCAGTAGAAGGATCTAGTTTAAGGTTAACAAGTTCCTCAAACGTAAACCATTTGTAGCCAGATATCTCGCTTGATTTAGTGACTTTATCTATATCAACATCAACCTTAAAAAACAAATTTGTTCTGGGAATATCACCACCTACATGGCCTATATTAGCCCCAATAATTTTAAAATCACTGGCTATTAAGTTACTTGGCATTCCAATTTCTTCTTCTAGTTCACGAATTACTGCTTGGCGTAGATTTTCTCCATAATCAACTCCACCACCAGGAAAGCTATAATCAGTGTCCCTACCGTCGAGAACAAGAAGTAGCTTATTTCCGTTTGTAATAATTGTTTTTACGGCAACACGGTAAAGACAATCTTTAATTTCAGCTAGTCTCGGGTCAATATTCATAGGTTTATTGTATCAGCCTTTGAGTACAGGCAATAGCACAGTAAAAGTTGCGCCGGTTTTCTTGTTGTTAACGGCACTAATTGTTCCACCGTGTGACTCGACAGTTTCTTTTGCAATTGCCAACCCTATTCCAAACCCATTCACATTATTTTTAGTGCGGGACAGTTCTGCACGGTAAAATCTCTCAAAAATATGAGGCAAATCAGTTGGCATGATTCCATCTCCATTGTCGATTATTTTTACTTCCACAGTATTTTTGTTTTTAGTAACAATAACTTCTATTTCAGACTTACTGGGGCTGTATTTAACGGCGTTATCTAGTAAAGTAACGAAAGCCTCTGTTAAGCTAGCAGAATCTGCCGACACTTCTATTTTAGGAATCACACGCAATTTAAATAACTGTTTATTTTTCTCTGCCAATGGTTTTACTCTTTCAATTGCTAAATTGATTATTTCACTAATATCAGTTGGCATTCGGGTTGTTTCGACATTATCCAGTCGTGCTAGTTTCAACAAATCTTCAGAAAGTTTGGTGAGTTTATCTAGTTCTTCAATATTACTATTCAACTGCGCCTTTGCGTCTTTTAGGGTAAGGTTTGGCTCAGTAAGTGTAATCTCTGTTTCTGTTCTCATTGCGGTAATTGGTGTTCTAAGTTCGTGGCTAGCGTCTGCCGTGAATCTATTTTGAGCGTTGTGAGCAGTTTCAATAGGTCGTAGTGTTTTTCTAGCTAGAAAATAACTTAATAATCCACCCACAACCGCAATAAGAATATTTAATATTACTAAATTTGATTTTAGTGATGATTTTAATTCAACAATGGTTTCTTCTTGTTCTGAAATAAGACCTTCAACAAGGTCAACGTTTCTAGTTCTAATCATTTGGCTTATTGGCCCTGGGCGTCCACGAAACCCACGTTCAATTTCGTTAGAGGCTACTTGGTACAAACTTAAGCTAAAAAGTAAGCTAATAGTCATAATAATTAGTAGGTATAAGGTAGTGAGTCTAATTGAAGCATTATGGAATATGTTAGTTTTCATGACTTTACTCCAAAATAGTATCCAAAACCACGGCGGGTGTTGATAAGTGGGGGAAGGCTAGGGTGTGCTTTGTCTATTTTTGCTCTCAAATAACCAATATATACCTCTACCGTATTTGGCAAAATGTCAGAATCATAATCCCAGACATGCTCTATTATATGGTCTTTTGTCACAATTCTTCCAGTTTGGCTCATTAAATATTCAAGTAAGGCAAACTCCTTAGCGGTGAGTTCAATATTTTTACCGGAGCGGAGAGCCGAAAAGTTATCACGGTCAAGCTCTAGGCCGTCGCTCTCAATTTTAAGTTCCTGTGAACTTTCGGGGCGCCGAAGCAGTGCACGTACCCTTGCTAACAGCTCTATAAACGCAAAAGGTTTTACTAAATAATCATCAGCACCGGCGTTTAAACCTTCGGCTCGGTCTAGAACTTTATCCTTAGCAGTTAACATGAGTAGTGGTGTGTGATTACCGTTTTCTCTTATTTGTTTTAATATTTGCATGCCGTCAAGTTTTGGCAACATCCTATCTAGAATAATCAAATCATAAGGCTCATTTAAAGCCATTGATGCGCCTGATTCTCCGTCATAACAAACGTCGACAGCATAGCTTTGCCGTTCTAGCCCTCGCTTCAGCGCATTTGCAATCTTATGGTCATCTTCAACAATCAGTATTCTCATATGTACATAGTATATATACTTACCTGAGAATAGTCTGAACAATTGGTTGAAAAGCCGAAATGTTCGAGAAGTCAGAGCTACGCATTTGAGTGCAGTTTGCAATTTCTTTGCTTTCAAACGAAAGGGAGCTGTACTTTAGTTACAGTGACAGCGGATTGAATAGCAAAAAATTGAAAAATGTACCAAAAACGCCCTTTTGATAACAGACTACTTGTTCGTCTGTAATTCAAAAGGGCGTGATGCGTAGTCTATGACTATCGTTGTTCGCGTTCGCGTGCTTCACTTACGTGAATTGTACGTCCGCCTAGCTCTTTGCCGTCTAATCCAGCAATAGAAGCTTTTCCTTCGTCATCGTTATCAAATTCTACGAAACCAAAACCGCGTGAACGGCCAGTTTCTCGATCTGTGATAACTTTGGCGCTTGAAACGGTACCAAAAGCTGCAAAGGCAGCTTGAAGCTCGTCATCTGTTGTTGAGAACGGAAGTCCTCCTACAAATAGTTTCATGTGTATATGTTACTTTCCAGGTTATTTTCTTTGGCAATTCGACCATCTATAACCGAGGATTCGTAACACTGTAATGTGTATGTAATACTTTTCACTCTTAATTAGACTCTTGCACTTACATTAAACCACAAATGCTATATAAATCCTAATAAAATCTAGGCTTGTGGCCAGGGGTGAGCAGACCGCAGAGACGACTTATTCGGCTCTCCGGCTCGATGAGAGGAAATATTCCCCTTCATAGCGTTTAGCGGCAGACGATTTTGCTGGCACAGATTCTGACAGCTTGGCTCCAGGTAGGATAGGCGTGCATAGTGTAGTCGAGTTTTGAGGCTTTCATACGCCACTGAACAGCTAGAGTTAGTTCTTGTATCATCTCTCCGGCTCTAGGGGCAACAATAGAACCACCAAGCACTCGGCCTTTTCTATCAGCAAGTATTTTTACAAAACCAGTGTCCTCTTGGGATGTGTTAGCCCTACCAATAATAGCTGTAGAAATAATAGCCGACTGATATTTTATTCCCCTAGATTTCAACTCCTCCTCGGTTGCTCCCGTGGAAGCAAACTCTGGATCAACAAAAACACATCTTGGTACCGCACGGTAGTCGGCTACATGCTTCAAAGAGCTAAACAAATTATGCCCAACAATTCTACTCTGGTAGCTAGCCACATGCGTAAACATATATCCTCCAACAACGTCTCCTGCTGCATAAATATGGGGATTACTTGTTTGCATCATGCCATTAACTACTATCCCGTGCTTAGAATCATACTCAACACCGGCGTTTTCAAGCCCCAAGTCGGTGTTAGGCAACTTTCCAACGCTCAGAAGTATCTCGTCAACTGTAATAGTATGCATTTTGCCTAAGTGCTCAAAGGTAACAACTTTTTGATTTCCTTTTTTCTCTACTTTAACAACTTTTGAGCCGGTATGAACTTTTACTCCGTTGTGTTCAAAAATAGCTTCTAAAAGCTCACCCATTTCGACGTCTTCTCTTGTCATGAGTCTTTCAGCAAACTCCACAAGATGAACTTCCGTCCCAAATGTAGAAAAATAATGCGTAAACTCAGAGCCAATAGCTCCACCGCCAATAACACAGAGTTTCTTGGGTAGTACTTCTAGATCAAGCGCTTGGCGATAGCCAATATAACCAGTTTCTTTCAGCCCAGGAATAGGTGGTACCAGGTCATGTGTGCCAGTTGCTATAAGAAAGTGGTGGGCTTTGTATCTTTTACCTCCGACGCTAATTGTCCAAGGATTAATAAAATGTGCGTGTCCAGTGATTACTTTAATTCCACCAGCGTTATATGCGCTTAAACCATCCCCAGTCCCGGTGTTTTTTACGGCCTGGTCTTTCCATCTTTTTACGCTAGGGAAGTCTACATCTACTTTATTAACGTTTATTCCAAAATTACCAGCATGGTTTATTACTTTGTAGGTTTCCGCTGCCTGTAGAATCGCTTTAGTAGGCACACAGCCATAGTTTGGGCATTCTCCGCCGATTTTTTCTTGCTCAACTACCGCTACTTTTTTACCCTTGGTTGTGGCCATATGAGCAGCTACTCCGCCACCAGAACCGGTCCCAATAACTATAAGGTCAAAGTCCATGTCGATTGGTTTCTTGTGATTTGTTTTGTAAGTCATTGTTACCAAACTACCCGATGATGAAGATACATGTATCCAGCGTCCGGGTTGTATACACTTAAATGTTTAGATGCATTATGCCTAATATCATTACTAGTTACTTCGTGTTTTTTCTCAATCCAATCATTCATGTCTTTGACAACTTTATCAGCTATGAGTTCTGCGCTACCCATGGGTTCTCTTACTGACTGACAGGCAGAAAATATACTGGCGTATAATTTACGTTCATCATAAATTTCTGTATGTCCGGCTCGTTTTACGATGTGCTTCATCTATTTATCCTTATCCTAAGTTAACGGTACCATTCGCAATTAATATTAGTATCCAGCCAAGTGACACGAGCAAAAGTCCCATAAATAATCTCATTGTTCCTTTAGAGTCTTCTTTCCACTTAGAAACATCGCTAATTTTTGTACCACCAACAATCATTCCTA
>JAGONL010000028.1 GCA_017993025.1 Candidatus Saccharimonadota bacterium | reverse complement strand
GTATAATTTTTTTGTAGATTTTTTGCTATTTGGTTAAATGTTTCCTTGGTGTCGCCCCAGCCATGAAGTAGAACAACAGCAGGCCCTGAACCAGTTTTTGTATACCCAACGCTATAACCATCTACTATCACTGTCATACTTAATATTATACGCGTTGAGTACGCAAAGAGCTACAACTCAAAATCATCTAGAGGGAGAGAATCGTCGTACAAAGTAGGGTCTACACCATAATCAAGCATCATAGAATCGTCATAGCCATCTAGACCAGTTGTCCCTAAGCCTAGACTTTGTTGAAAGCCAGCAAGTAGTTCAAAAATATTCTTGGCTCCTGCTGGATTTTCAACATTAACTTCGTCGTTTGAGCCTTTTATACTTAGCTTTCCTTCTGCCTTGATTGGAGCTCCATCTGAGTCTACGTCGACGTCAAATGACAAGCCGGCATCACCATTTGTCTGATTAATTTCTAGTCCAAGAGCTATTGTGCCCTTCATGGAATCATCCTCTAGAGTGGCCTTAATTTCAAATGGGAAAACATCTCCACCTGTGTAGTTCATACCAATGTCTAGGTAATTTGAGTCTTCATTGCCTTCTTCTGGGTAAATTCTAACGTTACGAATAAATCCACCGTTTGCTTCTACCCAAACGTCGGCTGTCGCTTTAGAAAAATCTGCATCTTCTAAATCCTTAAGTAGGTTATCAAAATCCAACACTTCTTCTAGTGTTGCGTCGGTATTACCGGCTTTAAGTAGCTCCTCTGCCTTTGTGTCTTTGATGGCGTCTTTTAGTGCCGTTACGAATTCTTTAAAGTTTTCTTTATCTACCTGGACGCGCATTTTGTAGCTTGAAGTTCCTTCAAAATCTTCTTTACCAAGAGTTTCTGCAATAGTAAACACAGCCTTATCCGACTCGGTGCTAAACATCCTGTCTTTTAAAACAGCCATAACTTTATTGGAAATTTCCTTCAATTCGTCTTCTGTTAATTCTAGCCCAGATGATGAATCTGCGCTTGCTGTGTATTGGTCAATCAGCGTGTGGTCTATAAAAAACCACTGATCGTTAATAGTTGCAAGCATTTCTGAGTATCCACTTTGTTCTGGGCCTCCAAAGCTGGCAATTAAATCGTCTACTCCATCAAGACCATCCACTTTCAGGTAAAGATCTGGGGTAGCTCCTTCTTCTCCTACAGTTCGATATTCCATATTTATTCTCGCACCAGACGCACCAATGTTAGACTTTAGTGACCCGTTTGAGCCATACCACTGTCCTTCAGAAGATCCGTCGATAGCAATAGGACTAGAAACTTTAAAGTCACCTTCAATTTTAAAACCTTTTTGTTCGGTATTGTAGGAGTTTTCTAAATACTTTTCTATACCGACGGCAGTGTTAGCAAGCGCACTTTTCCAGGCACTTTCTGGAGATTTCTTAAATACAGTAAGGTAAGCGGCTGCGCCGCCACCTAGTAGCAAAAACCCTGTTAAAATTGCCGGCAGAAACCATTTTGATTTTGAAAACTTAGGCTTAGGTGATTCTGCTGGCTGTGTCCCGACGTTTGTAGCTATAGGACTTGGCGTAGGATTCGTAGGCTGTTCTTGCGGTATTGTTGCAGTTGGCGTAACAACTATTGTTTCTTGTGGCGGTACTGAAGTAGATTCTACTTGGGCTGTCTCTACGGCTTCAGTTGTTGTGCTCTCTGGTGTGGTTGCACCTTCGACTGTCTCATTATTAGTATCTGGCGCTGTAGCATTATCCTCATTCATATTAACCCCTTAGATAATTTATAATTCTCTCTCAATAAAAATAGTATAGCGCATTACGCAAATGCTTTATAGCACTTTCGCACTTTTTTAGTCATACACCTAAGTTTCTTGCTGGCTAAAACTTTATTTTTTCTCTTCACGTTACCTGTGGGTAGCCTTCAGGAAAAAAATAAAGTTTATAGCTAAGCAAAAATTCTAATCTGTATTGACTAAAAAGTACGAAAGTCCTATCTAAAGTGCAGTCTGAATCTCTTGTTGGACGAATTCTTCTAGTTGTCCATTTTCAAAGTCAACGTTTGGTTTTGTGACGTTTATAAATATTCCATAACCACTGTATTGTTCTGCTCTAGAACCAAACTGTATTCCAGCAATGCTGTTATTTTTAGGGTCTACTGCAAATGTAGCGTTAACGCGTGAATCTTCAGTATAATTTGCTGGATCTAATGGCGGGAACTCTCCATAACCTGCTTGAGTAAACGCCTTTTGTAGTGCCGTTGTAAAGCTTTTTAGACCCACAGAAACTGGATAAATTAAAACTTTTTTACCATCAATAGTATCTTCAGATATGCCGTCAATATTAAGCTGGTAAACATTGTTTTGTCGCAACTGAGATATCACATCACTACGAAACTCAGGACCAAAGTTACCAAATACAGCTAATGTAACAAGTTCACTAACATAGTTAAGCCTTGCGTCTTCTAACTGATCTTCAGGAACTTTATTTCCCTCCCATTTACCCAAGACAGCGTCTAGATTAGGTACAGTACCATCTTCTCTAGGTTGGTTCGTTCTAAAGGTGTTATACCGAGAGAACTGGTGATCGACAAAAGATATA
Organism: Candidatus Saccharimonadota bacterium; assembly: GCA_017993025.1. GTDB lineage: Bacteria > Patescibacteriota > Saccharimonadia > Saccharimonadales > SZUA-47 > JAGONL01. Next base: position 6,795 of record JAGONL010000028.1, on the reverse strand, counting down.
CCCTCAGTCTCAACGGCAGTGTCAACAGTGGCGCTTTTCTGGATAAAGCTAACGTGGCTTCTAGATACTTTTTGTGGTGCAAAAAAGAGCTGCTGTTCTTGTACGACTGTATTTCCCGAACCACCACTTGTTAGGGTGCGTGTAACGCTTTGTGTAGCCATACTGTTATTAATAGCTAACCAAAAACGACGCTCGTTGGTCATATACATTCGCGAATACCACAGATACGAGCCAACCAGACCGACAATTACTGCTAAAACTATCATATATTTAGCTAATTTCTTTAAATTCCACGAAACAATGTGATTTTCAATAGACACAAATACATTTTTTAAACTAAGTTGTTTCTTCATATTTTCTATTGTAGCAGTTATAAGGCGAGATTTTGGAAATTAGATTTTAGATTTTAGATTAATTAGCAAACTAATGTAGAATTTAAGCTGATGGGGCATTAGCGCAGTTGGTTAGCGCGCATCGCTGGCAGTGATGAGGTCAAGAGTTCGAATCTCTTATGCTCCACCAATAAAATGACCGGACTTGATCCGGTCTTTTTATTTCGGGTGTGCCCACCCTGGCCCCAGGGCTTTTTGTTTTAAATTGTTTATTTTAGGCTCAAGGGGCCGGTACACCCGGTTAAAATTAGTATATAGTATCTCGGAGCTAGTTTCTAGTCCTGCTTATGCTTCTTTAAGAAATTCAATCACTTCGTCGAAGGGTTTTATTTTGGCATAGTATTTTTCAAATTCTGATTCAGACATGTCTGCTAGCGTGTTATTCGCGCCCTTGGGAATAAATATCGTATTCCAGCCAAAACCGGTATTGTTTTTAGACGGTACTTTTGCGATAGTGCCTTCTAATTCTCGTTCAAAAATTTTTAAATTAACACCGTCAAAATATGCAATTGCTGCGCCTGCAAAGGCCGTTCTATCATTATAGCTATCGAGTAATCTACATAATCCTTCTTCGCCCAGCTCCTGAAAAAACCACTTTATTAATGGACCGGGCAACGCCCCTAGCACTCTGAAGCTAAGCTTTGTGTCCTCTACAATAACTGGACGCTTAGCAAGAATATACGCTTGCCGTGCTTTGTGCTCTACGATTTCTGATATCGATGTGCTTTGAATTTCATCTACGTCAAAACTCATATGCGGAATGTCCATTTTTGTCATCCGAGTAAAATATTTTGCCTTATTTGCGTTCCCAGTTACATAAACCACATCAATCATCTAAAGCATCTCCAGTAGTTTTGATTCATCTATGACTTCTGTTCCTAGTTTGCGGGCTTTGTCGGCTTTGCTAGCCCCGGCTTTGGTACCCATGACTAAATAAGTCGTTCCTTTGGCTACTGAGGATTGGAAGGTACCGCCTAGTGCACGAATTTTGTCTGATGCTTGGTCACGGCTCATTGATTCTAGACTTCCTGTTATGACAAAACTCTTGCCAGACAGTGGCCCACCAACATGCTTGACATCTTCTGGCCAGACTCCAAGTTGTCTAAACTTAGCAAGTAAAGCTTCATTGTCATCATCTACAAACCAGCCCAAAATTGATTCTGCCACAATTTCCCCGACGCCTTCAACAGCCTTTAAATCTTCATACGTAGCCGTGCCTAGATTATCTAGTTTTTTGAATGTGTTGGCTAGATCTATAGCGGTTTGCGCACCAACGTGGCGTATTCCAAGCCCAAAGATAAACCTTGATAGCGGTGGGGATTTTTTGTCTGCAATTGCATTTACCAAATTATCGGCAGACAAATCTGCAAATCTCTCCAAGTTTTTTAATTGCTCACGGGTAATTTTATAAATATCTGCAAAATCACTTACTAGTCCCGCATCGACAAGAGCTTCGACGTTTTTTTCGCCCATTCCATCAATATCTAGCGCCCCTTTGGACGCATAATGTTCAAGTCCGCGTTTAAGAAGTATTGGCCCGCTGGCACCCTTAACTCTATACACCGCTTCACCCTCTGGCCTAACAAATTCAAGCTCTGGGTACTGACGTTTTAATTCTGTTTCATAGTAAAAACGCCTGGAATTATCCGGTCTAAGTTCTTTAACTACCGATTGAACCTGGGGGATTATATCCCCGGCTTTATAAATTATTACTGTGTCGCCAATGCGAATATCTTTACGGTCAATTTCATCAGCGTTATGTAAACTGGCGTGTTGTACAGTTGTGCCGGCAACGACTACAGGGTCAAACACAGCAACCGGTGTAGCTGCCCCAGTCCGGCCAATACTTATGACAATGTCTTTTACAACAGTAGTAGCTTCTTCTGCAGGATATTTAAATGCCACAGCACCACGAGGAGTTTTGCCCACCACTCCCAAATTTACGTAGTCTGAACGATTATTAATCTTTATCACTAGTCCGTCAGTGTTAAAAGCCAAATCTTCACGCTCTATTTGCCAGAAGTTTATATAATCCATTAAATTTTTTATATCTATTAATACTTTGGCGTGATTATTGGCACTAATACCCAAATCGCGCATTGCTTGATATGCAAATTCGTAACTGGGCACATCGTCCTGATTTTCTCTTAGCATGTCGTAGGCCACAAAATGTAGTGGTCTCTCTGACACCAACTTTGGGTCTAGTTGACGAATTGTCCCGGCGCTCAGGTTACGAGGGTTCATAAATTCTGGCTCGCCAGCTTCCCTTCGCTTTGAATTTACAATTATAAAATCCTGTTTATACATCACAATTTCACCACGAATTTCAGTTCTACCAACTAGAAGTTTGTGGTATTTTTCAGACTTCCTTAGAGAAAGCGGAACGTTTTTGATAGTGCGCACGTTTAGGCTAACGTCTTCTCCGACCTTACCATCCCCTCTTGTAATCGCCTGTTCAAACACACCATCTGTGTATACGATAGAGCATGCTAAACCGTCCATTTTTGTGTCAACAAAAAACTCGTCTAGTTTTTTACCAGCTAACTTTTCAATTCTGGTAATCCACGCAGATATTTCTGACTCATCAAAAACATCTTGAAGACTCATCATTGGGAATTTATGAACCACTTTTGAAAATTTGTCTAAGGCTTTTCCGGCAACGCGTTGGCTAGGAGAGTCCGGTGTAATAAATTCTGGATATTGTTCTTCTAAGATGGTTAATTCGTGTTTTAAACTATCAGACGCCGATTCGCTCATTATCGACTCGTCCAAGACGTGATAATGATACCGATAATCATTAATTATGACTTTTAGTTTTTCAATTCTATCTTTGGCTTGTTTTTTGTCCATCATTAGTAGCTATTTTAAAGCAGTTCTCGGTACAAAACAAAAAGATAAGCTACTGCAAACGGCACAGCCAAGATTGTTAAGACAAAAAATATAATTTGCGCTAGCACTGCTGATACAAAAATTAATGGAAATACAATTCCGACAAATAATAAAAGCAGAAATATAAACAGCGCTAACACTTTACGCAGGACACTAAAACGACGAAATTCCACTAGCTCTTTGGCCTTTTTAAGTGCAATTCTGGGCGTCATTTCTGGAAGAGTAACTACCAAAAGCGCAATTAGTGAAGAACTGATCATATACAGAGACAACAGAAGTAAGAATATAAATAGGAGTAGCCAGACAGTCTGCTCGGCAGAGTTAATTGCTAAGCCGGAATCTATAACACTCTTGAATAAGAAGTTTCCAATTGACGCAGGGATGGTTTGCAGTCCTATAACCACAACCACAATAATAAAAGGGATTAAAGGGTACATACCTCTGTAGAATGCTGTTTTCATTGTTACCTTATTTCCAGCCTGTTGCTGCCGAAAAAGCCAAATCAAGGCCAGAGAGCTTATCACCAAGAAAAACATCTGGTATAGACCTTCAACATCACCAGCAGCGCTGGTCGTAGATTGAATCAGAAGGCTAAAAACCGTAAAGTTAGCCGCCAAATTAGATACCTGCTCAGTAGCCAACTGGTCAAAACCCGCTCTGATGTCGTCAATGTTTACCGGTGTCGAGAACCCTCTAACAAATATTAGATACAGCAGTCCGTAGATAAAGAAAAATTTAAATATATTTTTCTTATTTGCGCTTATTAGCCTAAATGCTTTTTTAGTTATTCCCCACCAAGAAGGCAATTTTGGATCGGTGTGTTTGACTCGTTTATGCAATCGAAAACTCTTGTATTTAGGCTTTTTGCGCAATTTAGCACCATCGGCAATGATTTTTGGCTGTTTTACGACATTCAGGGATTTTTTCGATTTACTTTTTTTTGCTGATACTATTTGTTTTTTTGCGCTCATACTTTAGAGCCCATGCTTCGAAGTCTAGCTATGCGGTCTTCTATTGGTGGATGGGTGCTAAACATAGCAGACATGCCTTTGGACTTTAAAGGATTAGCAAAAAATAAATGTGCGGTGCTGGTATTTTGTCTTTTGATTGTTGATCCGCCGGCCTGAATTTTTTCTAAAGCCCTGGCTAGACCCTCTGGATATCTAGTCGTTAATGCTCCTGAGGCATCAGCAAGATATTCGCGCTTTCGTGAGATAGCAGATTGAATCATGACGGCAACAATTGGAGATATTATCATAGCAACTATTGCTGCAATTGCGATTATTGAGCCGGCACTACTGTTATCGTCTCTGTTTCTACTGCCAAACAAGCTCATGCGTAAAAATAAATCTGCTAATATCGACACAATCATCACCAACCCAAAAACTATCATGCTTACACGAATATCATAGTTTTTAATATGCCCTATTTCATGAGCCATGACACCTTGAAGTTCGCTATCTTCAAGCGCTTCAAGTAGACCTGATGTTATTGCCACATGGGCATGGTTTGGGTCACGACCCGTAGCAAAAGCATTAAACGCCCTGTCTTCAATTATGTGAACTTTTGGCATGGGCATACCTTCTGTAATAGCCAAATTCTCGACTGTTCGCCATAGTCGAGGGTTGTCATGCTTTTGAATTTCGTGCGCGCCGTTAAAAGACAGCGCCACTTTAGCAGACGCAAAGTAGCTAAAAACAGCATAAATAGTCGAGCCGATTAACGCACCAATAGTTATAGCAAAATCGTTAAAATAAAGTCCTGCTAAATATGCAAGCCCACCAATAAAGGCGATAAAAAATAGTATTAAAAATACTGTTTTACGCTTATTTGCTTCAATTTCACTGTACATGTGTTCGTATTTCGTAGTACGTAGACCGTATTACGTATCCTTTCCTCTTGCTGATTTAATCATACCGTTTATCATTTTACTCAAATCTGTGATTTCATTTTCAGTATTAGCCACATCCTCTTCAGTACAATAAGCCAGTTCCTTTGCTATATACATATGATTTAATGTTTCTGTTAATGAACCAAGGCTCATTGCATAGAAGTGTCGCTTATCATTTATTCCTGCTCTGGAAAATCCTTCTGCGATATTTGAAGGTACCGATATTGCGGACCTTCTAATCTGAGAGGTGAGTCCAAATATTTCCTCTTTCGGAAACTTTTTTGTTACTTCGTAGACCAAAACCACTAAATCTTTCGCCTTTTGCCATGTGCGTAGCTGTGTGAAAGATGTGATTTTGTCTTGCTTTAGGTTGTCCTCCATACGTTCTACGAACTACGATATACGAAATACTGCCTTAGAACTTAACATCTACTGGTTTTTCAGCTGTAGCACGTTCTGACTCTTCTAGTTCAAAGAATTCTCTAGCGGAAAATCCTAGCATGCTCGCAAATATGATTGTTGGGAATACTTTGATTTTTGTATTAAAGTCACGAACTGCAGCATTGTAGAATCTACGAGATGCCTGAATTTTATCTTCTGTGTCAACAAGTTCTCTTTGCAAATCTTGAAAGTTAGTATTTGCCTTAAGGTCGGGGTAAGCTTCTGCTACAGCAAACAAGCTTTTAAGTGCGCCTGTAAGCATATTGTCGGCTTCTGCAGTCTGAGCAACACCGGTTGCACCGGTTACTGCCGAGCGTGCTTTTGTAACGTTTTCAAAGACTTCTTTTTCATGCTTTGCGTAACCTTTTACTGTTTCCACTAAGTTTGGAATTAGGTCAACTCTACGCTTCAGCTGAACAGTAATATCGCTCCACGCTTCGTCTACTCTAATTTTGCTCTTAACTAGTCCGTTATATATCCCAATCAACACCACTACCAAGAGACCTGCAGCTGCTAATAGTACAAAACCCATGTTTAACTCCTTATACTTTACTACTTAATATTATAGCACCACTGTGTATACTAATAAATCCATAAACAAAAACCCATCTTTGCAGACGGGTTTTTGATTTGGTGCGCGAGAGAGGACTTGAACCTCCATACCTTGCGGCACTTGCCCCTCAGACAAGCGTGTCTACCATTCCACCACTCGCGCAATCTAACCTTTATAGGTTCAAGTTTTTATTATAGAGGACTTGGTCACGTTCCGCGACCCCAGAACTTTTATACTTTAAACAAGTTTAAAATCTAAAAAGTTCTCTTGCGAAGTACCGAATGGCACTTCTCGCCTCCATACCTTGCGGCACTTGCCCCTCAGACAAGCGTGTCTACCATTCCACCACTCGCGCAAACTACGTCATAACTATTTTAACTGTTTTTCTCTGTACAAAGCAATAAAAATACGGTATATTTGTTTGTACCGTATGGGTTGTTAGCTCAGTTGGCTAGAGCATCTCGTTTACACCGAGGGGGTCGGGGGTTCGAGTCCCTCACAACCCACCAACAACGTCGCATACGAACCCCCGACGACCTCACGGTTGTCGGGGGTTCTTTGAATCTCATCCAGTTCGGTAGATCGGCCGCTGTGCGACTCTCGGACTCGTCGTGCTGCCTCGTCTGCAG
>JAGONL010000084.1 GCA_017993025.1 Candidatus Saccharimonadota bacterium | reverse complement strand
ATGGACGTCGCAGAGGTTATTGTCTATGACCGTTCTTTCTCTTGTTTTGAAATTCAAGGTATTGAGAATTATCTCGAGGTTAAATACGGCTTTGACTATCCAAATAAATCTCCATGTCCATAAATTTATCAAAGGGTGGCAAAAATTCAAGCTCGTTATGATATAGTTTAATGCATGGCTACAACTAAGAAATCTACAACAAAATCAACAGCTAAAAAGTCCGTCGCAAAGAAGACTACAAAAAAAGCAACTACAAGCAGTAAGAGCGTTGGAGCATCCGCTTCTAAAAAGACTGCACAGAAAAAAGTAACTAAAAAAGCTCCAATAACTAAATCAGCAGTGGCTACATCAAAATCTTCAAAGTCACCTGCAAACAAACCAAAAAGCGTAAAATCTAAGCTTAATATCTGGAACTGGGTTATGGCAGGATTGCATGCAGCCCAAGGTGTTGCAGTTATTGTTTTAAGCCAAAATGGTTTATTCCCAGTAACCACAAACTATCTAACAGTCGATACTATCGCCGATGCCGGCGCAGCGCCAACGCTTGTACCAGCTACAAGGTTTTTGTTCGATGTTAATTTAGCATATTTAGTTGCTGCGTTTTTCTTTATGTCTGCAATCGCTCATCTAGTTATCGCTACTGTCTACCGCAAGAAATACGAGGCTAATCTAGACCGTGGTATTAACAAAGCTCGTTGGATTGAATATGGCATTAGTGCCAGCACGATGATGGTCGGTATTGCCATGCTGTCAGGTGTTTCTGATCTGTCTACTCTAATGATGATATTTGGTGGAACACTGGTAATGAACCTACTTGGCTTGCTCATGGAAGTACACAACCAAACAACGCTCAGAACAAGCTGGCTCAGTTTCAACATCGGTACACTAGCCGGAATATTGCCTTGGATAACTGTTGCTGTATATTTCTGGGGAGCAAACCAATACGGCGAAGGTAACATTCCGACATTTGTATATTACATTTACGGTAGCATGTTCGTATTCTTCAGCAGTTTCGCGGTCAATATGTATCTACAGTACAAGAAAAAGGGCAAGTGGGCAGACTATTTCTACGGCGAGAAAACTTATATGATTCTTTCACTTGTGGCTAAGTCACTACTTGCATGGCAAGTATTTGCCGGCGCCCTACGCCCTTAGTTACGGCTGTAAGTACGCTGGAATCTTTTGCTCTTTTTGCTTACGGTACGCGTTCAATGTACGCAAGCCGTACATCTCTCTTGCGTTCCGCACAAAAATACCAAAATCTCCTCAGCGTACTTAAGGCCTTACGCATATCTACAGGCACTGTTATACTAATTATCAATGAGAACAATCAAGCGTGATGTTGTAGGAGGATTTATTTTCTCCTCAGATAATTATTTACTACTTGGCAAAAGCAACAGAGGCACTTACGAGGGAATGTGGATTATTCCTGGTGGAGGTATTGAATCAGGAGAAAGCCAAGAACAGGCATTGATACGTGAAATTCTAGAGGAGACAGGTATAGATATCTCAAATGAGAAAATAGAAAAAATGGACATTAGTCTATCTGGGCAAAGTAAAAAGATTTTAAAAGATACCGGTGAAGAGGTTTTGGGTTTATATAATTTTTTTAACTATATAATCATGCTAAAACAAAAATCAAAAGATATCCTGGTTACGGCGGGCGATGATTATACAGAGCCAACGTGGCACAAAGTAGAAAATTTACATACCTTAAGGCTTCCAGAACCTTCAATTATTACACTAAAACAAATGGGAATATTATGAGTAAACAAGAAATATTAAAGAATATTAAATTAGACAAACTAGTTCACGGTGGCCAGTGCCTTGGGCAAACACCGGAAGGCAAGCTTGTATTTGTCTGGAACGGATTGCCGGGAGAGGTTGTTGACGCAGTTACCATCAAGAAAAAAAGCAAATACCTAGAGGCAATTGTCACGAAAGTACATAAGTCTAGTCCAAATCGTATTGAACCAATCGAGCCAGATAGCTATATATCCACGAGTCCGTGGCAGATAATGACATTTGAGAGCGAAAATATTGCCAAGCAAAACATACTGTCAGAGGCGTTTGAGCGCGAAGGTGTAAAAAAGGTTACATGGAAACCTTTTACAGCCGATTTGACTAAAGAAGGGCTTAATTATCGTAACAAACAAGAATTCGGCTTTTGGGGCGACGAGCAGGGTATTCATACCGCGCATTTTGTCCGCGGAAGTCACTCTAAACAGATAGTATCGTCTAGTGCGCTGGCAAATGAGAAAATAAACGCAATTATTCCAGGTTTTGTTAAGTCTATCAATGATTATGCAAAAAAACAGGCAGATTTCATTGCAGGAGACTTAAAAACAGCCACTTTTAGATGCTCGGGTAGTGGGGAAGTAGTAATGGCACTATTTGTGAAGAAAAAGTACGAATTTAGCACTTTAGTCGTTCCTGCAGGGCTTAAGGGGTTTGTTGTGTATTTTTCTAACCCTAAAAGTCCGGCCAGCATCCCAACTAAAAAACTTTATACCAGCGGTGATATAACGCTGACTGATACTGTTGGTGCTAGAAATATCACATATGACGTATTATCATTCTTCCAAGTCAATC
>JAGONL010000083.1 GCA_017993025.1 Candidatus Saccharimonadota bacterium | reverse complement strand
AATAATGATGACTCATTTAGAGGATTAGTAGAATGGAGTTTTTGTAAACCACCTAAACCGTTATTGGATTCAAATGAGAAAATCTTAGATTTTTAGATTTGATATAAGTTTTACCTGTAAAAGACAACTTTCAAAACACCTTAATTTTTTTGTTAAATTAGCTTGCTTTGCAATTTACCTAACTACGACGCTAACAGGCAACAACCCACAACAAAATAAGCAAGTGAGACGTTGCCAAAAATATCAAAACAAAACCGCTTACAAAAAATCGATTTACTTTGCCTATTTTACTGTACTTCAAAAAACATCGAAAACCGATACCTAACAAGGAAGGGAGTGTAGCAATGTAGCGTCCAAGTGAATCGTGTGGTTTGGCTCACTTGCGCATATCATACACTTCGCTTTCAATGATCATTTTGTAGTCGTAGAAATCTTTTCCACCAAACGAAATTTGCTTTGCTAGAATAATAGCAGTAGGCCGATAGGCATATTGATACCCATATTCTGCACAAGTCAGTACTGTGTTATCCGTAAAGACGATGACGCGACCGTGCTTGCATCCTTTAAATGCTCCTTCCTCTTTTTCTGAGTCATCGTACCACCCTTTTATTGTTTTTGAGTCGACTATTGTATAGCCTATAAGACTATTCAATTCGTAAGCTAGATCCGCCCTCGCGATGCAGCTGAAGGTGGCTAGCACCGCGAATAAGAAAAAACGATGAATCATTTCCTATCTCCCCAAGTCCTAACCTAGTATTAGACACCTACGGAGGTGTCTATTAAATTGATGATAGGGTATAACACATCTTTTTAGTCGCATCAAATTGAACTTAAAGGCAATGAATTTTGTTATGGGACTACGAAGAAAAGCAAATACACTAACCTATCAACGGTAAACTCAACACACATCAATACCAATTATAACTTCCATACCGCGTTCTTTATTGCTTATCGTTGGTCATTAGTTCGGTTTTAAGTTTATTTAATTTACTCAAGAGATGTAAGTTCGTGTCATTGAGTTTAGTTGCGGAAAGTGAGCCTATACGTTGCAGTAGTTCTATCGCTGTCAAAAGAAAATCAAGTTTTTTATACAGCAGTTTAATTAAGGCTTCTGTAATGTCGTCTTGAGACGCAAATATAAAAGCTTCAGTATTTAGTTTCGTATAATTTATCCGTATGTCCTCTCTAAAATCTTGAGGTTCACAACGAGTTACAGTGTGTATTTTAATATACTCGTCAACAAGATTAGAGGTATGTGTGTGTAGTTCTAACCATCTAAAATAGTCAGATCGTTGCTTATCGTACTCTGTTGCGTTATATAAATAATAGGCACTAACGTCGTAATTTTTAGCTTCTAGTTCTTCAAAGCGTGAGACTCTTAAGTTTCCCATCAATGGTTTAATATAGTGAATCCACTTTAAACCTGTAAGTGGGTGTACTAATGAAGGGTAAGATTTACTTTTTGTGTGGTCATACTGTACATACCCATGCTGAATTGCGTTTAACACACTGGTTCTTACGTCTTCCGACATTTCACTGAAGTCTAAGCCAGACTTTAGCCCTAGTGCTTGTAGTTCATCTGTAGATAAAGGAGTATCCATAACCATTTCCCTATAATTATTTTTCCTAAATACTACCTGAAGCTATAGGTGTAAGTATAGCGGAGCATTTTTGTATTGGTTGAGCAACATTCAAGCCAAATAAGCAAGCGTAGCCCGTATAGAGTACGGGACAGTCCTTCGCCAAGCAAGTATCTATTCCCTTAATCGGCCATAAATCCAGTGTTATCTCACAGGCTACAAATTTCTGCTGAGGAAAAATTAAGTCAACTAATCGCGCAAATTATGGCCACGAAAGAGTAACAAATAATCCCTGCTATTATTCACTCTTTTCCATAATGCTTTATCAACAATAAGCCTACCATCAACAAATGGTGCAAAAAAACTTTTTTGACGGCTATGGAAAATATCCCCAAAGACTAACCAAAAACAACCTTGTAACTTTTCAAAGCAATCATCAGGCTCTTTTTCTTTCATTGGAGTCCCAATAGCAAAAGAAGGATAACGCATTTTTTCAAAAATCAGTTCGTTATCGCGCGTCAATCTATAAGTCCCTATGCGGCCACGCCACAAAGCAGTACAGCCAACAAACTTCTCTTTACTAGGCTTGGTTAAAAAAGGATAGCTTCTCAATCCCTGTTTAGTTTCATCCCAAACAAAAATGTCATATAAATCTAATCCTTCAAAATCTATTTCTGGATTATCATTAATAAATTCTTCAGGAATTTGTGCGGTCATAGATAAGCTCTGACATTATCAATAAAAATGCCCCCTTTAACCCTTCGGCAGGCTCTAAGCTCAGGAGGCATTCTTTCGGTGGATAAACGGCATTAAAGCCAAATGAAATTTAACTGACTAGCATTACACATAGAACCTTTCAGCACTATTTTATGCTAGAAAGGAATATCATCAACAGGGTACACAGGGCGTTGTTGCTGTGGTCGATAGTTATTTGATTTTGGCACATCTGCTTGTTCTTGCTGTTGTTCGCGTCTGCCATCTTGCACAAAATCAAAGCCAACAAGCGTTCCTTTTAAGCTGCTTTTAC
>JAGONL010000027.1 GCA_017993025.1 Candidatus Saccharimonadota bacterium | reverse complement strand
TGATTTCAAGACCAATGAATACGCTAATCTTATCGGTGGTACGTAGTTTGAACCTATCGAGAACAACCCAATGATTGGTTGGCGTGGTGCATCAAGATACTACAGCGACAATTACCGTGATGCTTTTAAGCTAGAATGTGCTGCGTTTTTGAAAGTCAGAAATGAACTTGGACTGACCAATGTTAAGGCAATGGTACCGTTCTGTCGTAGCATCGAAGAGGCTAAAAAGGTACAGGAAGTCATGTCAGAGGCAGGACTGCGAAGAGGCGATAATGGTTTTGAGCTATACGTAATGGTAGAAATACCAGCCAATGTGATTTTAGCCGATCAGTTTGCAGATTTGTTTGACGGATTTTCTATCGGCTCTAACGACCTTACGCAACTTACGCTTGGAGTTGACAGAGATAATCACACCGTGGCACATGTGTACGATGAGAATAACGAAGCTGTAAAGACTCTGATACGAGAAGCAATCCGAGTAGCAAAAAGCAAAGGCGTCAAGATTGGTCTTTGTGGTCAAGCACCATCAGACTACCCAGAATTTGCTCGCTTTCTAGTGGAAGAGGGAATTGATAGCATTTCACTCGCACCTGATACAATAGTTAAAACGACAATAGATATTAAAAATACAGAAGAAAAGTTAGGGCGCTAGTCGACATAACTGCAGTTACGAAATTTCATATTTGAACCGTATTTAATTGCAAATATCGCCCTAGAACATCTACTTTTCGGAAAATAAGGGTATATGCACCATGGAAAAAACAACACGACAAGCTCCGAACACGCACTCATCAGAGTTCAAAAGAACTAAAATAATTGCTACGGTTGGACCGTCGACCAATAATTACGAATCTATTCTTGAGCTTATTAAAGCTGGGGCAAACGGGATTCGCATGAACTTTAGTCACGGTACGCATGAAGAGCGTGAAAACCAAATAAAATGGATAAGAAAAGCATCAAAAGAATATGGTAAACCAATCGCTATAATCCAAGATTTGCAAGGGCCAAAAATTAGACTTGGTGATTTTGAAGGAGTAATTCCCGTCCAAACAGGCCAAAGCTTGGCTCTTAAATATAATGCTGACTATAAATTGACAGGTTATTTGCCTACTCAATACGATTTGAGCAAAAAAGTCGCGCGTGGTGAACGAATTTTGTTATTTGACGGTAAGGTTAACACTACTGTTACTAGTGTCAAAGACGGAGTAGTCCATGTCCGGGTTAATAATGACGGTATATTGCTTAAGCGAAAAGGCATTAATCTACCAGACACAGATTTTGGTGGCGATATTATTACAAAAAAAGATAAAGAAGATATTGCCTATGGCTCAACGGTGGATATCGACTATGTGTCGCTAAGCTTTATACAAAGTGCTCAGGACGTTAAAAAGCTAAGAGTTATGCTAAATAATTTAGGAAGTAAGTCAAAAGTAATTGGCAAAATTGAAACTTCAGCGGCTATTGAGAACATTGAAGAAATTGTAATTGAATCAGATATGATTATGATTGCAAGGGGCGACTTGGCAATAGAGACGATGCACGAATCCGTACCGGTTGTACAGAGAAAAATCATTGGTTTAGGTCAGCTACACAATAAGCCCACGATTGTCGCGACACAAATGATGGCTAGCATGACAGACGCCCCAGAACCAACGCGTGCTGAGGTATCTGACGTGGCTACAGCAGTGTTTGTTGGAGCCGATTGTGTAATGTTAAGTGATGAAACTGCTAGTGGCAAATATCCTATTGAAGCAGTAAAAATTATGAAAAGAATCATTAAATACACCGAAAGTAGCATTCTTCCTCATGAAATTTTTAACCAAGAGCACAAAGACGAAACAACCAAACAATCAGCGATTTGCCATTCTATAATAGAACTTGCCGACAAACTTAACGCTGCGGCGATTGTAGCGGAGACTCGCTCTGGTGCAACGGCTTTTCAAATCGCCGCCAGACGCCCAAAAATGCCTATTATTGCCGTAACCAGTGACCCTTGGGTGTGTAATCAGTTGGCATTATGTTATGGAACAAAAGTTTTTCTTCGGCCGGACAATAAGTATGCCGGAATAAAAATAACAGATTGGCTACTCAAGAGTAAGGTTTTGGACAAAGGTGACATTATAGTCAGTAGTTCAGGTAAATATCCAGGGGTTGTTGGCTCGACAGACACAATAAAGGTTCGTGTCCTCTAACGACTCACACCGCCAAACCTGCCACTAAAGCGTAGCTGTGTGCGCTGTTTGCCTCTCGGCTGATTTCGGTTTTCTAACTTACGAGCCGCACTTCACCGTACCGATAGTACGGCTTGTTTGCGATTCGCATCAGAAAATCAAAATCAGCTCGAGTGTGAGCCGTTAGAGGCGCCCCGTCCGATATGTAACGGTTTTAAGCATAAGACAGTTGAATCCGTTAACTGTCTACTGTAAACTGTAACCATACAAATGGTGGAAAAATGTTCAGTAAAAAAACAATAAACGACTTCGATATAGCAGGCAAGCGGGTTTTATTGCGCACCGACTATAACGTGCCTCTAAATAAAGATGGCTCGGTAGCTAGTGCATACAGGATTGAACAAAGCCTGCCCACGATTAAAGCTTTGCAGAGTAAAGGTTGCCAAATAGTAATATGTTCACACCTTGGACGTCCTAAAAGTTCTGCAGATACGCAATTTAGTCTAAAACCAGTTGCCCGTGAACTAAGTAAACTTATAAAACACGATGTTACATTTGTTAGCGACTGTGTAGGTGATAGCGTTAAGTTCGCTACAGATTCTATGACGGGGGGAGATATTGTACTTTTAGAAAATGTTCGTTTTCACGAAGAAGAAGAGAAAAACGATGCAGAATTTGCTAAAAGTATTATTGCGTCAACCGGTGCTGAAGTTCTAGTTCAGGATTGTTTTGGTGTAGCCCATAGGTCACACGCCTCAATAGTGCAGACAGCTAAGTTAATACCGGCAGTCGCCGGGCTACTTTTGGCGCGCGAAGTCGACACTATAACTAATGTTATGCTTGAACCTAAACGTCCGCTAATGGCGATTATTGGTGGTGCAAAAATAGAAGACAAAATAGATATTATTCACAAGTTTATAGACTCTGCAGATATTGTAGTAATTGGTGGAGCTATGGCAAACACCTTTCTAAAGGCTCAAGGTCTAGAGATAGGTGATAGTCTGAGTGATGACGACGAACTGGACACAGCACACGACATAATGAATAAGGTTAGAGCTACAGCAAAATCTCGTGACTTTGTGTTTTATCTGCCTCAGGACGGCGTAGTATCTACAGAAATAGACAAAAAAACTACTACTAGAATTGTTGGCTGGGATATCAATGTAGTCGCCGACATAGAGGCTTACCCAAGTCGTCCAAGATTAGATACTTCACATGTTAAGAAAAATGAAAAAATATTAGATATAGGGCCTGTCTCTGGTGCATTTATTGCTGGAGCAGTGCAAATGGTAAATACAGTTGTATGGAATGGAACAATGGGTGTGTCAGAGGTAGAGGCAATACATGGACCTATTGGGCCTTTTGCGCACGGAACAGAGACAATAATGGATGCATTGGTTGGTAAATATGGACATAGGCCTTACAGCTTGGTGGGTGGTGGTGATACCGCCGGCTATGTTGAAGAGCGCGGTATGAACGATATGTTTAACCACGTGTCCACTGGTGGCGGTGCTAGTTTAGAGCTTATGGCAGGTAGAGACCTGCCGGGGGTTAGTGTATTATGGGACAAGTGATGATAAGTAATTTTTATAACCAAAAATTTTACAAATTTATTTTGTTAAAATTTTTGTACTTGAAGGGGTTGGATCTCCAGAGCAATCAAAAGATTGCCCTGCGACTAAGGAGGGTAAACCCAAGAGTTTCAACTCTCGGTTTCCACACCTTAAAGCCGGAGGCGGTGCATGCGTAATAATCGAAAAATTATGATTGCTGGTAACTGGAAAGAACACTTAACTGTAAGCCAGGCAAGTATTTTTCTACACAGACTAGAAGAGACTGTTTTAACTCGCCAAAGCGTTGAAGTAGTGTTATTCCCTAATATTCTCACGCTTCAGCCTATAAGTGTACAGATAGATAGACGAAAATTTAGACTAGGTGCACAAGACGGTTTTTACGAAGACGCCGGTGCTTATACCGGAGAAGTGTCTATGGCAATGTTACGGGATTTAGTGCACTACGTTTTAGTAGGACATTCTGAAAGACGGCATATTTTTAATGAAAATGATGATGTAGCATCAAAGAAAATGGCTGCAGCAGTGCGTAATGGAATAATGCCGATATTATGCGTTGGGGAAACACTACAGGAAAGACTGTCAGGAGAAACTCATCAGATATTGCACAATCAAATTACTGCAGGATTAATGCAATTAACTGCTAGAGAAGTTGGTGCAAGTGTGATTGCATACGAGCCAGTATGGGCTATTGGAACTGGTGAGTTTGCATTGCCCGACCAAGTAGCAAAATCTATAGACTTCATTAGGAAACAAGTTGAGCATCTTTTTGGGCTAAGAGCTGCCGAGCATATCAGGGTTTTATACGGTGGAAGCGTAGATGACCATAACGCAAGCTCGTTTTTGAGTCTTGATGGGTGTGACGGGGCGTTAGTGGGTGGTGCCAGTCTAAATTATCACAAATTTGCTGGTATCGTAGAGTCTGCATACCGTATTCATCAAGCACGATTAGGAGAGAGGTAACATTGTCATGTCTGATAAAAAAATTATAGATATAGCGGGTCCAGGTGATAGTAAAGTGGATATTGGCAGTAAGCCTATGATTGTTGGACACAAATCAATGGCTAGCGACCCTATGATGAGAGAAAAGCAGGTAGAACCTGAAAAACCCGAAGCTGTAGCCGAAGAAACTATTGAAGTTCCAAAAGTAGAACCAGAACCAAAATCCGAGCCCATAGAACCACCTAGTGTTAAACAAAAAACCATAGAACCACTGAGTGAAGATAATAAACCAGTAGAAAAAGCACCCGATACTGAACAAACCGAAGAACCTGAAGAAATAGAAAAAGAAGAAAAGCCAAAGACGGAAGAACAAGTCAAATCGGAAAAAGCAAACGCGGAACTTGACGAAACTGCGCTTGAATTAGAAAAAGAAGAAAACCTACGAAAAATTATTGAAAGCAAAAAATATCACGTTAATATTAAACAAGCCCGTGGTGAAAGTAAATCCTGGATTTATGTGCTTATAGGACTAGTTGTGTCCGCAATAATTGTGCTATTTGTTCTTGTAGACACCGGTAAATTAGACATCGGTGTTAAATTACCATTTAGTATTTTTGGCAGTGAAAGCTCAAGTTCGGAACCAGAGTCACCTAAGGCGAGCGAGTCGGTAACAGACACCGAAACAAGTGAGGCTTTAGAAGAAGCACAAGCTATCGTAGTAGATAAAACTAAAATAACAGAAGTCGATCTACTATTACGAAAGCCAGGTGACGAATCACTACTGCCTGAAACTGCCTCAGAGTCGTTTGTTGAATATATGAAAGAAAAGTTAAGTGTCTTTGAATGTGAGTCGGAAACTGGAGGAATAACGATTTCTAAAGTAAGCACCGAATTTGTAAGTGGCGGTGGCGGTTGCGAGGGTGGTTATGCGGCGTTCTGGTATATGAAGGAAGGGGTGTGGCAAGAGCTGGGGACTCAAGATACTATTCCATGTATTGACGTTATTGCCTCTGCAATTCCAATTGAGTTTATTGATGGTTGTTTTGACGAAGCGACAGGTTTAACAAAAGCTAATCCAAACGGCTCAATTGTTGATTATAACCAATAAGTCGCTCGTGTTTTGATAGAATAAGTAGACGTGCAAGATTTGACAATAGGTTTAAACGAAGAACAAAAAAAGGCGGTCCTTACAACAGAAGGACCGCTTCTTATTCAGGCTGGGGCGGGGAGCGGAAAGACAAAAACCCTAACTCACCGTGTGGCACATATTTTAGAAAATGGCTTAGCTGACACAAATCAAATTCTAGCAGTTACATTTACTAATAAGGCCGCCAAAGAAATGCGTGAAAGAATTGCGCTATTATTAGGCCAAAACGCCAATAACCGCAGTTTTTTACCGTGGATGGGAACATTTCACGGGGTTTGTGTACGCCTGCTTCGTCAAGACGGTGAGCATATCGGTGTGCCTAGAACTTTTGTAATCTATGACGAATCAGATAGATTGTCGGCTATAAAACAAGAAATAAAAAGACTACAGATTGATGACAAGACTTTTCCACCACGAGTTTTGGTAAGTCTAATCAGCAGTGCAAAAAACGAAGCCATGAGCCCCGAGGAATATCGGGCAAGTGCGATTAGCCCCGCTCAGAAAACAGCTTCCCAAATTTTTCCTGGCTATCAAAAGATTTTAAAGGACGCTGGCGCGCTTGATTTTGATGATTTAATTTCCAAAACTTTGAATCTACTTGAAACAGTAGAAGAGGTACGTAGAAAATGGCGAGATAATTTCAAATACATAATGATAGATGAGTATCAGGACACCAATACAGCTCAATACCGACTTGTAAAACTTCTAGTAAATGAAAATAAAAACATTGCAGTAGTCGGTGATGATTGGCAGTCGGTTTATTCCTGGAGAGGCGCAGATTTTCGTAATATACTAAACTTTGAGCGTGATTATAAAAATGTGACAATTATAAAGCTTGAACAAAATTATCGAAGTACAAAACCAATATTGGACGGAGCACACGCCGTTATAACTAAAAATATCCAGCGTAGCGACAAAAAGCTCTGGACAGCAAAAGAAACCGGCAAAGCAATTCAGGTAATATCAGTCAGTAGCGAGAGGGCAGAGTCGGAAACAATTGTTCGTAGAATCCAAAACGCCGTAAACGGTGGCGTAAGACGCTATGGTGAGCACGCGGTTTTATACAGAACAAACGCCCAGAGCCGTAGTATTGAAGAAGTGTTTCTGCACTATGGAATACCATATAAAATAATCGGTGGACAAAGGTTTTATGACCGCAAAGAAGTCAAAGACGTTATGGCCTATTTGCGATTTATTTTCCAGCCAGCAGATAGAGTAAGCTTTGACCGTATAGTTAATGTGCCTACAAGAGGCATTGGCGGAGTGTCGCTAAATAGATTTTTTGAATGGCAATACAGTAGTGGTTTAAGCCTACTTCAGGCACTTGGCAGAGTCAGCGAGATTCCAAACATGCCGGCTAAAGCCGTTAAGGGTCTTGGCGAACTTTTTGACATAGTAACTAGTGCACATAATATTATGGAAGATAGTTCGGTATCGGAGTTAATAGGCTCTCTTTTAAAACGCATAGACTATAATTCGTATCTTACAGACGGTACTCCGGCAGGTGAAGCCAGAATAGAAAACGTTAAAGAACTCCTAAGCGTAGCGATGGAATACAACGAATTAGGCCTTAGTGGATTTCTAGAAGAAGTATCTTTAGTTAGTGACTTAGATAATGCTGATTTTACAAATGATGCCGTAGTTTTGATGACCTTGCACGCAGCTAAAGGCTTAGAGTTCCCAATAGTTTTTATGGCCGGCATGGAAGAGTCGCTTTTCCCACAAAGCAGAGCATTATACAGCCAAAGTGATATGGAAGAAGAGCGCAGGCTTTGTTATGTAGGTATGACTAGGGCTAAAGAGGAGTTGTACATGTTGCACGCCAATACTCGTATGCTGTACGGCGGTTCACAACACAACGTACCATCTAGATTTTTATCTGAAATTTCCGCGGAAAACGTCGAAGAAACTAGTAGTTTTGCTGGTGGCGCTAGCTCGATGGGATTCAATAATAGCAAATATAATCTCGGAGAAGAATTAACCGGCTGGGCTGTTGATAAAAAACCAGGCGTAAGCGACGAACCTCGTTATGTGCCTGATTTTTCTGAAGGTGATGACGTAGAACATGGATTATTTGGTGTGGGTAAAATAGTAGAAATCGATGGTGATACTTTGGCTGTATATTTTAAAAAATCTGGAATAAAGAAACTTAATAGCTCTATTGCACCATTAAAAAAGATATGAATAAATTGATTTTTTATCTTTTGTGGCCGTTATTTTGGTTCTATGCACCTTTGACGCGCAGAGTTAGAGTAATAATAATCAAAGACAAAAAAGTTCTTTTAGTGAAAAATCGTCTTGCGCCTGGTGTATTCCAATTCCCGGGTGGTGGCATAAAGTTCAAAGAATCGGTCATAGACGCTGGTGCCCGAGAATTGCGCGAAGAACTTACTGTACAAATTACTAACATGCATGAACTGCACGACGGTTTTCTGGTCTGTAGACAATATGGTTTGACGTTCAGAATTAGTTTTATCTCTGCAGAGCTCGATAAGAATTTTAAGATTATAAAAAACCACGAAATTGCAGAGTTTGCGTGGGTCCCAGTAAACGATTTAGAAGGCGTCTCTACAGAGGTTATGACTGGCCTCAAACTTGTGGAAAAATAACACAAAATGCTACAATTAAAGGTACGTTTAAGAAAAAACGTAACTTATGAAAAAAAAGATATTGAAGAGCTTCAAGAGTAAGAGAAAACAGGTAGCAAAAAAATCCAGATTTTTACTACGGCACCCACTGCTTCTGCCAGTAGTGACTTTTGTTGCGCTATTTTTTGTTGGATTAGTTTTTCTAGTTATGATGGGCTCTTCGACTCAAGGCGCTTCAGACCTAAGAATTGTTAATGTATATGCCGACGGACAACAGCAAACCGTTACTACAAGAGCTAAAAATGTCGGTGATTTACTTGAAAGACTCAAAATTCCTCTTGTAGAAGAAGATATTGTTGAACCAAAAAAAGATACATTAATTTTAGAAGACAATACCCAGATTAATGTTTACCGCGCCCGTCCTGTAGAAATAGTTGACGATAACAGAACATTTACGCTTTTTACCGCTCAACGCGCCCCACGACTGGTGGCGATTGAAGCCGGGCTTGATCTATACCCCGAGGATGACGTTGAATTTGAAAGAATCGACACAACTGTATTAGAATCCTCCGGCTCAGAACAGCTAGTCATAGATCGTTCTATTGAAGTTAAACTAAATTTATTCGGGGCAATTAAATTAGTCAGAACTACAGCAGACACTGTAGAAGAACTAATAGAAAAACAGGAAATTTCACTTCAAGAAGGTGAAACTCTACAGCCGATCGCAAGCACACCAATCACATCAGGTTTACTTATATCCGTTAATAAAAGTGGCGTTAAAACAGCTGTTGTTACAGAGCCAATAGCTTTTGGTACAGAGGTAGTAGATAGCCCTGATATAGAAGCTGGAAAGACTCAGATAGACAGAGAGGGTGTTTTGGGTGAAAGAGCAGTAATTTACGAAATAACCGAGCAAGACGGTGTTGAGATTTCTCGTACCGAGATTCAACAAGTTGTTTTAAGAGAACCAGTCAGTGCCGTTAAATTGCGTGGTACAAAAATTGTTTCTCCAAGATTTAGTTCAACACAGACTGTGTCTGGTGATAAGGCGGCTCTTATGGAAGCTGCTGGTATTTCTTCAAGTGATTTTGGATATGTAGATTACGTAGTTACGAAAGAATCGCAGTGGCGTCCCGGCGCTGCAAATAGCTATTCAGGTGCTTACGGCTTATGTCAGGCATTGCCTGCAAGCAAGATGTCTAGTGCTGGTGCTGATTATTTGACAAACCCTATAACTCAGCTCAAGTGGTGTACGGGGTATGCTACGGGGCGATATGGTAGTTGGGCTGGGGCGTATAGCGCGTGGCAAGTGCAGGGT
>JAGONL010000026.1 GCA_017993025.1 Candidatus Saccharimonadota bacterium | reverse complement strand
TTTATCCCTAGTTGTTATCAAGTATTTAAATAATTTTGGTTGGGAATTTTGGAATCTTTTTGCAAGTTCTATGAGCGCCAAGACGTCGCTTAATGCGTCGTGGGCGTTTTCGTGAATAATATTGTTTTCTCTAGACATTTCCCCTAAAGCAACCGTTGGTTTATCGTCTTTAAAGGGCCACTTCAAACCCTCAGGTCTTAGAGCTCGCATCATTCTAATAGCGTCGAGCAAATCCCATCTTGACTTCCCATCTTTCCAGTGCCACTCGTAAGGGTCATAAAAAGTTCTGTAGCAGACTCTACGCATAAATTCATCATCAAAACGGATGTTGTTATAGCCTATAAAAGTAGTGCTGTCGGTAGCAATTTTACTCTGAAAATATTCTGCAAAATCTGCCTCAGAAATACCATCGCTAAGTGTCTGCTGTGGTGTAATGCCATGAACTAAAATCGCATCCGGTTCAGGTATAACATCGTCCGCCAGTTTAACTAGAATATTATCCGGTTCGCCGATTGGTTCTAGGTTCTCGTTCGTTCTCTGTCCTGCAAACTGCATGACTCTGCCAGTTTTAGCATTACCGCTTGATGTCTCTAGGTCGTAGAAGTAGTATGTCATATGTCTTAGTCTAACTCATGACCATTGATTTATATATGATTCTATATCAAATTTTCGCTTTAGACCGCCGTAATTCATATAGCGAATCACACCAAATATTTCGCGCTCATTCCACGGCCTATCGTGAACTCCAGCCACAGACCACATTATCCCTGCGTACCCGTTAGGATCGCCCCCATCGATAGAATAATGGTCATTCAAATATTTCAACACCTCAATCGCCCACTCCGCACCGGTTAGAGATTCTAGATTTGAGATTTGAGATTTTAGCATTTCTGAATCCTTATTTAAAGGGCTGATTAGCTGAGCATGCTCTTTTTCGCTTTGATTAGGCCACTCAAAATGAGTGCTATTGTTGATTTCTTCTGGTAATTTTGTACGTGCGGCGGTATGCGCTATACCGTCCATGTCAAAATTTTCAGAAAAATCGGCAAGAGTGCCATTATTGTGCGGCCGGCTAGGACTCCACTCCAAAACCTTTTTGGCCCAATACATTCTCATATATCCGTGCATTTTGCCGGTTTTGGTCATCTGTTTTTGCGCAGAGTTCCAGGCTGGGTCATGGGTCTGCGCCTGTTCTAATTGCTCTAAGTTATATAGAAATTCTCTGGGGTCATTTTTATGCTTTTCAAGGCTCTTTATTGCCCAACCAGGTGATGATTTTAATGAATCGTAATCTTCATTGTAGTAACAAAAGTTATCAGACAATTCCTTCCTAACGATCAGTTCTTCAATCAAAGCATTTATTCCTTGTAGAGTAGCGTTGATATAATCTTCTGGTTGGGGCATTTTTGGACTTGAAAGCAGATGTAAGTCATCACCTATTTTCAGTGCTGTCTCACGTAAACTTAGCGCCACTCGCAAACTAGAAATTTGGCCAAAATGTAGGTACGGGCTTAAGTCAGACTGCCCATCTAAACTTGGGTCGTTTCTGTTTTTAGCATAGATTGAAAGTTCGTTTTTTATAAATTTATCTAGTGCGTTGATTGCGTTTTGCTCACCCGACTTAAAATTTACTTTTATTCCAGACAAGCTTATACCGCTTAGTACCTCGGCTATCATTTTTTTTAAGTCATCTAAAGTTTTGATAACCCCAGGCCAATCAATGGGGTGCTTGGCCGGTTTATCAGGTTCAATTAAATAGTCTTCGAATTTTTTATGTATTTTAGTGCGAATTGTACGGGCACCAACTTCAGACTTATCAGATGTAACCCACAGCGGAACAGTATTATGTGTATCCACCACGAACATATTGCAAGGTCTGACCTTGCAAAGCTTCTGTTGGAGGTTTCTGGGGCCTTTTAACGGATTAAAATCAAAGTACAAAGCATCTGGACTAACGTGATGAATCATACCGCTCAAACGCTCAAAACCGTCGCCTATCAACATCATAAATGGAATATTTAGCACGCTCAAATCAGCCTCAACTTGGTATAACCCGTCTAGCATAAACCGATAGTGCTCTCTTGAGCGAACTCCCAATTTTGGTTGTAGACAAAACACAACTGCAAACGGAAGTTTTTTAGCTATGGCGTGTTTCTGGGCACAAATTAGCGCATGATTATCTTGTACCCGCTGGTCCCTACTCATCACATACAAAACACATTTTCCTTCAAAATCCGAACGATAAATCTGCTGGATACGTGTTTTTAATAAATCGTCATTATCCATGAAAGTGAATCTTCCCTAGTACTCTAAGTAATCTTCGCGATTGTCTCCAAAATAGACTTTAGTGTCGGTTTCTATTTTCTGTTTTTCAAAGGAACGTATAATGCCCATTTTTCGCATAATGTCTCTTAAGCGCCGAACGGCATCTTCGTTGTCAAAATAGGTGCGGTTAGCAAATCTTTCAATTTTCTTTCCTCTAACAACAACACCAAAATCCTCAACAATTATCTTCCATTGGTCTACGTCTTCAATAGCTCTAATAATAGGAATGGCGCTTTCGGCGTTTTCAACAGCTTGTTTGCTTCTTTCAATCTCCACTAAATCGTGTAGCTGATACAGTAGTTTTTGTAGCCCTTCGCCGCTCAAAGCCGAGATAGCAGTGATAGGGGTCTTTTTTGAAACTTTTGATAACTGCTTTAGCTGGTCGGCTACAATTTCTGCGTCCAAACCTTCAATTTTAGTCAAAGTTACCACTTGAGGTTTTTTAGACAGGTCAATTTTGTAATTTTTAAGTTCGTTCTGGATAGTTTTATAATCTCTCGCAACATCGTCAGAATAGCCGTCAATCATGTGCAGAAGAACATGAGTACGCTCAACATGGCGCAAAAACTCACCGCCTAGACCTTTGCCCTCTGAGGCTCCGTCGATTAGCCCAGGAATATCAGCTATGAGCATTTCTTTGCCCTTGTCTACTTGTACTACGCCAAGGTGTGGGTTTAGAGTCGTAAAAGGATAATTAGCGATTTTAGGCTTGGCGCTACTGACCTTGGCCAGCAGTGTGCTCTTCCCCGCGTTAGGTAGGCCAACAAGTCCAATATCGGCAATTATTTTAAGTTCCAGTTCAGCGTCAAAAACCTCGCCAGTTTCGCCCTTTTCAGCGATTTTTGGTGCTTGCCGGATACTACTAATAAAGTGGGCGTTTCCGAACCCGCCCTTGCCTCCAAAGGCAATCACTTCTCTCTGGTTATCAACAACCAAATCGGCGACTAGCTCACCATTAATTCTAACCTGCGTTCCAACCGGCACGGCAACCTCTAGGTCTTTTCCACTTCTACCGTGTTGTTTAGCACTAAAGCCGTTTTTTCCATCTTCGGCCTTTAGCTCTTTTTGATACCGGAAACTAGCTAAAGTATTTTGGTTTTTACTAGCAACAAAAATAACATCACCGCCGTGTCCACCATCACCACCATCTGGACCACCTTTTGGCAAACCACGAGCATGGTGAAAGCTAACTATGCCGTTACCGCCGTTACCGGCCTTTATCACAACTCTTGAATTATCTATAAACATATCTACAGTTTACAGTAAACAGCTAACAGATAACAGCTTAAGCACTTACGGAATTAATAGATGAATTTGAAGCGGCTGAATTGGTCAGGTGTTACAAGTCTCCAGCTGACTCTGTTCCAGCCACCGGCTTTAGTCGGGTCGTCTTTCGACACTTGTCCTCTAGAGTTCATATCAGTTACCCAGATTGAACCGTCTGGCAACATTTCTTCTACAAAAGCCACGTGACCTAAACAACCAGAACTTGTGAATATTACGTCACCGGCACCACTAGGTACTGACCCAGTTGGTATGCCGGCGCGCCCAGCAGCACTAATCCAGTTACAAGCATCGCCAAAGTTTGCAGGAATTGGCTTTCCAACATCGGCACGGCGTTTTGCTGCCCACCATGTGCACCAACCGTAGTCATATCCGTTGTAGCCATAAATTGCGGCCGATCCAAATGAAAAACCACCAACTGCAAATGAACTTCTTGAAGTCACTGGGTCTGGCTGTCTACCGTCAGGGATAACAATTTTTTCGTCTAAAACTAAACCATTAATTTCAGCGTCGTTAAAAGCAATAATTCTGGCTTTGTCAGAGCGATATTTTGTTGCCAAACTATCAGGCGTGTCACCACTCTTAACAGTGTATACAAGCCCATTTACTGGCGGAATAGAAAGAACTTTTCCAACAGCTACTACACTGCCAGTAATTCCGTTTGACCAACGAATACTTTCGCTAGTTACGCCATATTTCTCAGCTAGGCTTTCTACGGTTTCTCCAGACTCAACAGTATGAGTAACGATATCCTTTTTAGATTTTAGGTTCGTTTCAACAATCTGTGGCTTTGAAACAACCTGAGAGTCGTTAGGCTGAACATCTAACTGTGAACGTACGGTATCAGAACGGTTTACAACAGATACCACTTGGTCCATTCTGACAAGCATGGCAACGTTAACTGCTATATCGGCGCCAGATAGCTCATCAAGTGGGTCAGATATAACATTTTCTTGGGTAAGGCTTAGGGTTGGGGTGTTTGAATTAGCTTGTGAATTTCTGGTAGAAATAATAAATCCAACTACACCTACAAGCAAAATTAGGTTACTAGCAAGTAGCCCATAGCGAATAAAGCGCTTCTTGCTTTTAAACAAGCTACGCTTAAACTTTTTATTAATATCCTCTGAGACGGTTGATGCAGTCTTAACTAACGAAACATTCGTCAGTTGCGATGATATCTGTTTACGAATAATCTCTCCTTAAAATAAACGCCTGAAGGTGTGGATAATTTGCGTTTTCTACGGTTTTTTAGTTAATTTATCAAGATTATTGTATAAATCTTGTTATTTAAATATACTTTTGCATCGGCTCCGTAGTTTAGTACTTTTGATTCACCCCTGTTATAAACAATGAATTTATCAAAAATACTGTATTTAATTGTACATAAAACATGTGGTTATTGTCAAGGTATTGCGCAAAGTTCAATACAGTGCTCGGCAGTCAAGGCTTCGTGCTCTTCGTTGGTGCGTGAAAAGTATGTTTTGCCGTCGTCACCAGCTACAAAAAACAGATAGTCTGTATCTGAAGGATTAGCAATTGCATTTATAGAACTAGCGGAAATATTACTAATCGGACCAGGAGGCAAACCGGTATAAATTCTTGTATTGTAAGGTGTGTCTGTAGCTACTGTAGGTGGAAGTTTATTGATAATAGCACCATAATACGCCGTAACGTCCGATCCAAGCATCATGCCGATTTCTAGACGCCGCAAAAAAACCTGCGCAACTGTTGGTTTGTCGTCTAAATTACTCACTTCTTTCTCTACTATAGAAGCCAGAATTACGGCATCATGAAAATTTAAACCTCTAGCAGATAGTTTTTGTTTAAGTTCGGGGGTAAATAATAGCGCTGTCTGGTCAAGTGACGCAGTAATTATGGTCTGAAGTGGTGTAGTCTGCGACCGCAAAAAACTTTCTGGATATAGATAGCCCTCTAAACTAGCAAGTGGTGGTTTGTCTACCAATGCAGGGTGGCCAGCGTAGTTAGTAACCTTCAGCGCTTCGTCTACTTCTTTTTCGCTAAATCCTGCCTCTATGAAAGATTCCCTTATCTGGTCAAGTCGCTGTGCCGGCAAAATCGTAATTAAATCTAATGCCACCTCACCATTAGTGATTTTATCTACAATATCTGCAACGGACATGTTTTGGCTTAATTTATATCCTCCGGCCTGCATATTTCCTACCTTGCCGTTAACCCTAGCGTATATCTCGTAAGCCAGTGCTGACCGAATCAATCCTTTTTTCTCTAAAATGCCAGCTAGTTGTGCTTCGTTCATGCCTGTTTCTACAGTAACAATTGTCTGCTCGGAGTTGTTTTGATTAACTGGTTTAATACTGGAGTTGTACCAAAAAACTAAAGTTGCCAAAAGGACTACAAGTAATGTGAAAGTTGCTATTATTATTCTCCGGATATTGCGTTTTCTCTTGACCTTTTCTCCGTGTCTAAATGGTGACATTTTCTATCCTTCCAGCCAATACCTCACCCACAAAATCCTCTAATAAAATTCCTGCAGCGACACTATCGATACTCTCCCCTAAATTTGCTCTATCCTCTGCAAACTTGGTGGTCAGAGCCTCATCAATACTAAAAACAGGCTCCTTTAATGCATTTTCCAACTCTGATGTGATTTTTATTGCCCAAGCAGTCTGTTCCGTTTCCTGACCATCTAACCCCCTTGGCAAGCCAACAACAACCGCACAGGCGTTATGCTCGGTAATCAGCTCCTGAACCTTGGATACCAAATCCGTATTGTCCATTTGAATAGCAGAAAGAGGTTCAGCTATTTTCGCAATTAAATTTATACGTGCGACACCTGTGCGCTTAAGCCCCAGATCCAACCCCAAAATATCACTATCTAGTTTAATTTTCGACTTCATTTATGATTATTTTTATTTTATCTGCGCTTTTTGGCGTAGTTGTTATCCAGAAAGGACTATATTCGACACCTACAGAGCGAACTCCATCACGTGATTCTAGCATCTTCTCAATATCTCCGCGTTTTTTACCGGCTACTTCGTTTCTGATAGCGTTTTCATCAAATTCTGGACCAAGAATAGCAATCGTATCTAGGGTTATAGTTTGATTATCTACGGATGTCCTGGCAGTTAGTCGATAAACGGCTGCGTCAAGTCCATTACTCCGAACGTTTTTATCTGCTTGACCCTCTAGGGATTTAGTGATTCGATTATCAAGCAACGACCCTAGTTCACTGCTGGATACACCAAGCATGCTATATTTTACAGTTTGAGTCACAGTAACTTCTGGCGCCTCTGCATCAACCGCGATAGAGGTTTTAACTACCGGTGCAGATTCTTCCATTGTTTCTGGGAGCGCTTGAAGTTGTTGGGACGTAAGGTTTTGATTAAGTTCCGTAATTGCGGCGGCTGTAGCTATGCCTTTTAGTTGTTCTTTAGCTTTGTTTACATCATCGTCACTAACTACTTTTACAACCGCATCAGTCCCTCCACTAGCTGATCCTACTGCCGTTGCATCCGATCTTCCTGCTACCGCAAAACTCGTTCCACTTCCTACGTTAAAATTAGCGCCAGAAGCTTGTGCACTAATTCCTACAGTATCACCTGTGAAATTAATGCACCCACCCCCAATTGACGCAAAACTAAAGCTAACATCTTCCAAGGTTATGTAAGTTTTACCATTACTACTTATGCCTGTTCCCGCTGGAACATCATCTGGTACCCCAGGTGTTCCACAAATTTTTCCTGAAAACTTAGCTTCTCCGCTGGCTTTTTCACCGACGTTTTTTTCGCCCGTAGCTGGTACAGTTACTTTGTCCTCTTTAGAAATTTCTGCTTTTTTGGCTGGTAACTCACCAGTTTCTAAATTAATCTCGGTAATATCTGCTCTAGCAATAAAGTCCATGGACACCGGCTGGCTGCTTGTGTCTGTGTTAATTGTTATGCTAGCTTTAGGCAAAATCACAAACCCGAAAACCCAACCAACTATAAGTAATACAACCGCCGTAATTCCCAGCCCCATTCGTAGTCTAAAACTACTAAAATCCGGAATTTTAAATCGCTTCTTCTTAACAACTTTGGCACTTCCAGCTAGGGCTAGCGTACCTTCAGGTAGCTCTTCAGCAACACTTTGGGTATTATCTAGCTCAATTGTGTCTGATTGTGGCTTATCATCTGCCGGTACTGCTTCTTCAGGTGTTTCTACTGTGCCGACATCTACTACATCCAGCTCTTTTGACGTAATTGTTTCGCTGCCCAAAGGCTTTGCACGTTTAGGTACGTAAGGCTTGGATGACAGCGACTGAGCAATGTGCATACCGACAACAGCAGAAATTGATTCAATAGCTGGTTCTGAAGAAATTAAAACAACACGCTTTTTTGCTTCCTCGGATGCCTTTTTCAGAAGTTTAAGGTTAACAACACTCTGAAAAACAGTTGCCCGCTTTGGCAAAACTACAGCAACAATTTCTTCTTTTGCAGACAAAACTTTATCTATCACGGTTGTGATTTCGTCATCTGCCTCAATGTATACTGTACCTTTTGCCACTTTGTTTATATCCTTAATATCCTATTTATACGTCCCTGCACGTTTGCTTCATCCGCCACTTCATCGTTCTGAGCTATTGTATCAAGCCCTACGCGCAGTAAACCCATAGCTGTGACGAACGTATGGTCCTTTAGCGTGTCTGTGACATCAGTAATGCCTATAACAGCCTCTGGGCTAATAAACTGAATACGGGGCTTCCTAGCGAACGGCAGTTTTCGGTACCAATCAGCAGATTCTAGCTCTGCTGTCAGCATTTCTAGAGAAGAACCACCACCACAAAGCAGTATATTATGTGGAAGATGTTCTAAATTATCATACTCACCCAGCGCTAGTTCAATACCTCCACGCCATACACGCACAGTTTTGCTCAGTGCTTTTTCAATTTTTTCTACCATCTGGCTGGGTGCTGTACCGTCAACTAGCCCTAGTTTTAGCTTTTCGGCTTCAACAAAGCCTACTTCAATTTCTCTAGCAATGCTTCTGGTAAACGCTCGTCCACCAATACCAAACATCTGTGTACCTTGAACTCCACCTTCGTTTAGCACAGCTATGTCAGTTGTTCCTCCACCGACATCCATTAAAATTGCGCTCATTGTAGAATCATCTGCATCACCAATAACAGACCTAGCAACAGCAAAAGGTTCAGCGGCCACTGCTAGCAAATCCATGTCTAGCTGATTAGCAACCTGCTCAAGTGCGCCAATGTGAATTAATGGTGCAAATGCTGTATATAGCTGAACAACAACTTGCTTTCCTTGAAATCCAACAGGGTTTGTTACTTCGTATCCGTCAATTTCCATACGCACTAATGCGCTGTTTACTAGCTGAACATCGATGTCTTTTCCGCCAAGTTCGTCTGCAATTTGCTGTTTTGCTCTGTCGTATGCGCGTTTCTGGACTAGTTCTACTATTCGCTCAACTTCCTCGATGTCCAGAGCCTTTTTGGCGTCTTTTCTTTGTACTTTAACAGTTATGGTCGTACCTTTCACTAGTTCTCCGGCAATTCCAATCACAACAGCTCGCGCACTTACACCCGCAAGCTTTTCTGCCTCTGCTAGTGCTTTATTGCAGTTTGCGGTTACAGAGGCAATGTCAGAGATTGCACCAGCTTGCATGTCTTGTAGACCCTGGTGCGCACGGCCAACACCCACAATTTCAATTTCATCCTCAACAATTCGGCCAATCAGTGCTTTGACATTCTCCGTACCAATATCCAGAGCCACAATATAGCGCTCTCCGTGCCTGCTGGCGCGTTTCTTGAGCTTGGCTAGAGTTTTAGCTTTTATATCATTTAACTGAGTTAGCATATACGGTTTATTGTACCACGCTCAGGTTACGAACGTCGAAGGTCGAAAGTTAAAAGTTAAAAGTTAATCTGCTACTAAAGGCGCTGGAACAATTAACGATTAGCAATGACCCGATTAGCAATAAATTAAATATTTGCAATTTGCAATGGGACTACAGGGCTCAGGCGCGAGATTCTAGGTTCTGGTAGCTACATTGCTAATCGTCAATTGCTAATTCTATGCTAATTATCAACGGCTAATCGATAATTTTCTAGCATCTCAAATCTAGTTTAAGCTGCTAGTACGGCTTTAATTCTTCTAATCCCTGCGCTAGAGGATTCTTCTTT
>JAGONL010000025.1 GCA_017993025.1 Candidatus Saccharimonadota bacterium | reverse complement strand
CGCCCATATCAAAACTGCGCGTGGTTCGTCTACAGAATCGTGCAGAGCCTCAGGAAGCAAATCGGTAAATGCCGCCGCCAGCAAAACACCTGCTGCAAAAGGCGTAGCATATATTGCTAGTCCGTCTGCAGTTCTACGATTATTAATAAGTATTATTGCTGCAAAAAGCGATACAACTCCGCCCAACAGTGAAAAAATCAAAACTTCCATAGTTTATTATCCTTTTTTATATATTAACTATACTTTAATCAATAAATAATCATATTGCAATTTTGTTGCAATTTTTGATATAATTGCAACATGAACCTAACAACTTACTCTCATACGCTAAAGTCAAACTCTTTGAGCAATACCAGAGCAAGACAAGTTGTGTTTAGTACTCTGTCAACACTAGTCGAGCCTGTCTCCATGAACGAACTAATAAATGCCTGTAGTGAAATTGATAGAGTTAGCGTGTATAGGACAATAGAAACGTTTGAAAAATTTGGAATAGTAAACCGAATTCATATTGGCTGGAAGTATAAAATTGAACTAAGTGATAGTTTTAAGGAACATCATCACCACCTAACATGTGTTTCTTGCGGGAGTATTATAGATTTTGATGAACCTCAAAACCTAGATTATGAATTGCACAAAATTGCAACGTCGAAAAATTTTACGCTTCAAAAACATATTCTTGAGCTTAAAGGTGTGTGCTCTAAATGCCAAATATAAATAACGCCTGTTATTATTTGTTTATAAGATAGTGAAATTCCAAGACATGGGACAAATTGACAGCTATAGCCACTTCTTGCGCTTAAAGTAAAGGACAAACAGAGCCATGACAGTAAGCATGACTCCAAGAACAAACCAAAACGCATAAGGATGATGGTCGTATGGCAAAGCCACGTTCATACCAAAAATACCACCGACTATAGTTGGAACCGTAAGGAAAATTGCAATACTAGTAAGCCGTTTAAATATCTGGTTTAGGTTATTAGTAGCAATTGCGCTATAGGCGTCACGTATGTTCTGGATTGTTTTTAGCCGGCTTTTAGTAAGCTCTATTAATTCGTTAGTGGACAGCTGTAAGTCTTCAACTAAATCTTCGTCCTTTTCGTGCATCTTCATGTACTTGCCATTTAGTAGTGCGTGCAACACGATTCCGTAAGGCTGAAGTGCGGCCAAAAACTCGTTTAAGTCTTCTTCAATATTAATAAAATTTAACAAATCCTCATTACTAACTATTGTTTTTTGCAGTTTATTTCTTGTGGACAAAATATGTCTAGTAACACCGTTTAGATGCTCGCGGTACCCCTTATTTACTTCTTCTAAAATTTCTAGAATAAGTTTAACTTTTTGTGTGGTAACTATGTCGCCATGCGCTAACAAAGTTTCTATCGGGATAGTGTCTGTTTTCGAAACTGTAATTATATTATTTGGAGTTATTATTAGCAGTAGCGGATGAGTGCTAGTATATTCACCGGCAGGCCGACAATACCTAACATATATATAAATGTTACTCCCGTCACGCTCTAACCTTGGTGCCTCATATAAATCTATGCCGTCATCTAGAAGGTCTGGGTCTAGACTGTGCTGTAGCTCTAGCATTTCCATTTCTCCGGGGTTTGGACTAATCGCGCATATCCAACTTCCCCTTACAGGCTTTTCAAGAATCTGGATTTTATCGTCCCTAATAGTTTTGTGATAGTTAGTAATCATTCCCGTTATTGTAATCTAGATATTAATAATCCCAAAACCAATCCACACATATACAGCTATAATACGTGCATGAGTAGCAAACCTCTCGCCGAAATAATGCGCCCCGATAAACTTGAAGACGTCGTTGGACAGTCACATCTTATTGATAGCGGTCAAATAATTAGGGAAATCATTAAAAATAAAAATCCTACAAGTCTGATACTTTGGGGACCACCGGGCAGTGGCAAAACTACTCTTGCTCGTATAATCGCCAATCAAACCGACACAGATTTTATTGAACTTAGTGCCGTTAACTCCGCCAAGGCCGATGTATTAAAGGTAATAGAACACGCCCGCCAAAACCAAAGATTAGGCCAAAAAACTACACTTTTTATCGACGAGATTCATAGATTTAATAAAGCTCAGCAAGATACATTTCTACCGCACATCGAAAACGGGACAATTACACTTATTGGGGCTACCACTGAAAATCCTAGCTTTGAAATTATTAATCCTCTGCTAAGCAGAAGTAGAGTTTTGGTGCTTAATCCGCTATCAAAACAAGAAATAATAACTGTGTTAAACCGCGCGGTTAAAGGATTGGGCTTAAGTGCAAAAGTAATCCCTAAAAAAAGCATTGCTCTTATCGCAGAATTATCTGGCGGCGACGCTCGCGTGGCGCTAGGCAACCTAGAGCTAGCAAGACAATTAAGCACCGCAGTCATATCTGAGGAAACAATACTTAACTCTATTCAGAAAAAACTCCCCGGCTATGACAAAAACGGCGACATGCATTATGACCTTATCAGCGCATTTATTAAATCGATGCGTGGCAGTGACGAAAACGCTACCCTCTACTACCTTGCCAGAATTCTGCAGGGTGGTGAAGATCCAAAATTTATAGCCAGGCGTATGGTTATTTTTGCTTCTGAGGACATAGGTATTTCAGCTCCCGCAGCCCTAAATTTGAGCATATCAACTTTTCAAGCTGTCGAGCGAATCGGCATGCCAGAGTGTGAATATAATCTTTATCACTGTGCTGTTGTACTGGCAAGATGTAAAAAATCAAGAGCTGTGACAGACGCCATGTTTTCGGCAAAAGAATTGGCGAATAAATTTAGTGATTTACCTGTACCACTACACCTCAGAAACGCACCAACTAAGCTAATGGCCGACTTAGGTTATTCAAAAGGCGTACGGTGGGAAGCAAATTTTAAACATCCCAAAGGTTTTCTACCTGAAGATATCAAAAATACAAACTTTTTTTAATCACAAAATATAATCACTAATTAATACATATAGTATTTTTATTCAGCTTATGGTTACATAGATTTATGAAATTGGCACCTCTAAAAACCAAACCGCTACCAAAGGCCCTGCCACTACGTAAATTACTGGGGCCAAGTTTCATCATACTAGGACTAGGACTGGGTAGTGGCGAAGTTATATTGTGGCCTTATCTTGCTAGTAACTACGGTATGGGCATTATTTGGGGAGCAGTGCTTGGATTAACACTTCAATTTTTCATGAATATGGAAATCGAAAGATATGCACTAGCTAGGGGCGAAAGTGTTTTTGTGGGTATGACGCGCAAGTGGCGAGCTATACCTTTTTGGTTTATATTGTCTACTTTCTTGCCCTGGATCTGGCCAGGAATTGCAGCGGCTTCAGCGACGCTTATCGCCCATCTGCTTGGATTTTCAAGCGAATCGATTAAATGGGTGGCTATTAGCCTGCTAGTGACGATGGGGCTGTTTCTATCACTTGGCCCAGTGCTTTACAAAACTGTCGAGAGATTCCAGAAAGTATTAATAATGTTTGGTGTTCCTTCAATATTCATAATAAGTATTTTGCTTGCTTCTGTAAGCGACTGGAACGAAACCGTCCAAGGACTTGCTGGTATTGGAAATAATTACTGGTTATTGCCGGCAGGTATTCCGATAGCTACTTTTCTAGCAGCACTTGCCTACTCTGGCGCAGGCGGAAATCTAAACCTAGCTCAATCATTTTATGTTAAAGAAAAAGGTTTTGGGATGGGCAAGTTTGCCACTGGCATAACCAGCCTAATCACTGGTACTAAAAAATCCGCAACTCTAACTGGCTACAAATTTGAATCGACTGCTCAAAATAATAAAGAATTTAAAAAATGGTGGCGAACAGTAAACACCGAACATTTTATAGTCTTTTGGCTTACTGGCTCTATTACTATCGTTCTACTGTCGCTTCTTGCATTTTCGACAACCTTCGGCGACGTAGGGAGCAAGTCGGATATCTCTTTCGTTATAAGAGAAAGCATAGCTATAGGTGAACAATTGGCCCCATTCTTTGGTACGTTCTTTTTGGTAGTAGTGTCGTTGACGCTTTTTGGAACACAGCTAACTGTTTATGATGCCACTAGTAGAATTTTGGCTGAAAATACAATTCTAGCCTCTGGCGGAAGATTAAAAGAAAAACACGTCGGAAAATCATACTACGTAGTGCTTTGGCTGATGATTCTAAGTGGAATCGGAATATTCCTGGCAGGCTACACACAGCCTCTACAATTATTAGTAATCGCAGCTGTACTAAACGCCTTTGCTATGTTTGTGCATACAGGACTGACACTACGCTTAAATAGGACTATGTTGCCCAAGGCAATTGGACCAAATAAGTTTCGTAGGTATGCTATGACATTTGCGTTTCTATTCTATGGTGGATTTAGCATTTACGTAATTATTTTTGAGCTCAAAAAACTGTTTACTTAAGCCCCTACTACATAATAGATTCATAGTAAGTGATTTAATATTGGCGTACAATTAAGACATGGAAAAACAGAGTAACAGCATTCAGACTGACGAATCGGTTAACACTGCTACCCATATGGTTGGAGCAATATTTTCACTTTTTGGCACACTTATACTCCTAGCAAAATCCGCTCAGGCTGGCAAATGGCTACATTTTACCGCTTTTTTGATTTACGGCTTTTCGCTAATATCTCTATTTGTTATGAGTTCCCTTCACCACGGAGTACAGGGTTCTGAAAAAACAAACAGACGTCTCCGAACTCTTGATTATGTAGCAGTATATGGATTAATCCTGGGCACTATTGTACCAATTTGTTTAATTGTGTTTAAGGGATCATTGGGCTATTCTGTCTTATTTGTAGCAAGTCTAGTTACGGCTTTTGGTATAACTATGCGTAGTATTTATCATAATCTGCCTGCATATGTTTCTTTGACTCTTTACTTAACCCTGGGCTGGTTGCCTGCGTTATTGTTTTTGTTAGACAATAAAGCTAACACTGCAGGAATTTCATACATAATCGCAGGAGGACTGTTTTATACATTTGGTTCAATGGTCTATGGTCTGGAAAAGCCAAATATTCTTCCAAGAAAATTTGGCTTTCATGAAATATGGCATGTAGCCGTTATGTTTGGTGCACTTTGTCATTTTTTGTATATGTATTTTTACGTTTTAACGTTAGATTTATAGCCAGGCACCCTGTACAATATATTTATGGATATTAGTCTTTTTCTAAAATTATATGGTTTGGGGTTTGTAAGTTTAGTGGGCATTGATTTCTTGTGGTTAACAAAAGTTGCACCAAACTTATACAAATCAAACATCGGTCATTTAATGGCTGATAAGCCCAACCTGCTTTCTGCTAGCTTGTTTTACATAATCTATATTGTTGGGTTAGTAGTTTTTGTTATAAATCCGGCATATGAAAAATCTTCGGTTTCAAGTGCGATAACGCACGGCGCACTATTTGGTTTAGTCGCATATGCTACTTTTGATTTAACAAGTATGGCAGTATTTAAAAACTGGCCTGTAAAAATAACAATTATAGACCTGCTTTGGGGCACAATACTTACCGCTGGCGTTTGTGGTCTTGCAGTTTATCTTGCTTTGAAGTTTATTAAATAATATTTCTCTAAATGTTTTTTCTAAAATGCTTGCATTATTACTCTGTTGATTATGAAATTATACTAATCTGTGATACAATGGTTTTACGCAAGTGGTTTGATATACCTAATCTCTGTTTATACGTTTGTCCTTTGTAGCACATTGACTAACCTATTCTTAAGTTAGACATATGACTCGTTACGAGCATTAAATAAGTTCCTTGAAAGGACAAAAATATCATGGCAATGAAACTATATGTGGGCGGACTAGCTTACGCAACAACAGAAAAAGAACTAGAAGAACTTTTTGCAACACATGGTGCAGTTACTAGCGCCATTATTATCAAAGACCGTGACACCGGCCAGTCTAAAGGATTCGGCTTTGTTGAAATGGCTGATGTTAAAGATGGCCAAACAGCTATCAAAGAAATTGACGGCAAAGAAGTTGCTGGACGTAAACTTAACGTTAACCAAGCTCGAGAGCGAGATGACAGCGCTCCTAGGCGTGATTCAAATGGTGGTGGCAACAGCTTCCGTCGTTCTTATTAATTACTGAAACTTTATTGCTACTTTAATCTAAAGATTCTAAAAGGTCTAAATTCATGCAAAAAGAAAAACTAAATTCACATATTGAGATTGTTCGGTCGACGCGCGGAAACTTAAGTTCCCTAAGTGCTCGGTCGTGCAGTGCAATTTACAAAGTTTTGCAAGAAAACTACGACCAAGTTGGTATTACAATTGTTAATACGTTAGAAGATTTAGAAAATTTAGTTAAAAAATCTCCTGATTTAGTTTTCCTGGGTATGAAATATGTTCCAGATGACAATATTCCGGTTAGTAAAAATATTTGGCTACAAGAATATTTACTAAATAAGGGCATAGCAACGACTGGCTCGAATTCATCTGCGCATCGCCTGGAACTTGATAAAGCTCAAGCTAAGCAATGCGCAGTTGACGCTGGTTTAATAACTTCTCCTTTTTATGTATCGATGCATAACGGACCTCCTAACATCTTGGACCCTGTACTTGACTATCCTTTATTTGTTAAGCCAACAAGCATGGGCGGCGGCTCTGGAATAGATAGCTTTTCTGTTGTTCATAATAACTTCCAGCTTAATAGTAAAATTGCTTCTATTTCACAAAACCACCAGGCCGATTCTCTAATTGAACAGTTTCTTCCGGGAAGAGAGTTTAGCGTAGCTATACTTTACGAAAAAGACTCTGACATTTTATATACTATGCCACTAGAAATCGTAGCTCCACAAAATATTGATGGCGAAAGGGTGCTAAGTGCTGAAATTAAAAAGGCAGACACCGAGTCTACGCATCCTGTTGCTGATGGTAATCTTCGAAACAGCATTAGCGTACTTGCCCTAAGTGTTTTTAGAGCACTTGGCGCTAGAGACTATGGAAGAATCGATATTAGACTAGATGCTAATGGTGTACCTAACTTTCTGGAAGCAAATTTAATTCCTAGTCTCATTGAAAAATATGGCAACTTCCCTAAAGCTTGCATGATGAACCGAGGTCTCGGATATGAAGAAATGATCTTGAAAATTACAGATTTAGCTATTAATAGAAAATATGTTACTAAAAATCTTAGCTTAAAAGTATAATAAGTTAGAAGCTTGTTTCTTTGTTTACATGTATAATACTGATAAACATAAGCGTTCAAACGGAGAAACTTAAGCCGGGATGATTCCAAAACTAAACGAAGCAATTGAGATGGCGTCTGCAAGTGGCGTCCCTAATAATATGCTTGCCGATGTTTTAATAAGCTTGGGCTGGCCATCTGATTTAGTTAATAGAGCAGTCGATACTTGGCTACGTAAAAATAGCAAAAGAAACATCAAAACTAGCTTTAAAATATGGGTAAAAAGATACCAAAAACGCGCTAGAGGCGCTGTAGCAATTGTTGTTTTCTTAGGTCTTGTACAAGCCTCAGTTGCTTTATTGAAACCTTGGCCAACTAAAATTATGGCAGATTCAGCGTTCGGGGATATTTTAGCCCCAGGACCCCTTGCGAGCTTAAGCGGCAAGCCCTCTCTTATAGCTGTTACAGCATTAATGTCTATAGCGCTATTCTTAATTGGTGCTGCATTTGATTGGATTAGTGATTATATACTCCTAAAAATTGGTTTTTGGCTGAACCGCTCAATTAAAGCTGAATCATTCAGACACATATTACACCTTCCCTTATTCCATCAGGAAAGACTAGCCAAAGGGGATTATGTATATCGCCAAAATGTTGTAACTAACAGCTTGTCTGATCTAGTTTTGGGTACAACCTCATCAATTATTAGTTCAATAATCATGATTATCGGCGTTTTACTTATCATGTTATCCTTTAACCCCATGCTGACTCTTGTGTCTGTGGTTCTTATGCCGCTTCTGTATCTATCTATGCGCCTAATTGCACCGCATATAGGTAAATATGCTCAAAGACTTACAGAGGTGAACAGCGACACAGCATCTGCTATTAATGAATCGGTGGATAATGCTGAAACCGTACAAGCGTTTACCTTAGAAGATAAACAGCTAAATGAAGTAGACAAACTTTGGCAAGAAGGTTACCAATTAACCAAAAAAAGCATGACTTGGGGCAATTTGCTTTCAAACACCAATTCCCTGCTGGTAATTCTAGCGACTTCAACAGTGATGTACTTTGGTGGAACGGCCGCCATGATGGGCAAAATGACTTTTGGAGAACTATTAATATTTATGACTTATATGGGTTAT
The DNA here is from genome assembly GCA_017993025.1 of Candidatus Saccharimonadota bacterium. GTDB lineage: Bacteria > Patescibacteriota > Saccharimonadia > Saccharimonadales > SZUA-47 > JAGONL01. The sequence continues at coordinate 1,527 of JAGONL010000025.1, read as the reverse complement.
CTGCTGGGCCCTGTAGAAAATTTAGTTGGGCAAATTACATCGCGCTACCAAAAGTTAATAGATGTAAGCCGAATTTATGAAGTCCTAACCGACCACGAAGGCATTGAAGACTTGCGTAAAGATCAAAGTGTGCCACCAGGCATAAAAGGCGTTATTGATTTCCAAAATGTTAGTTATTCCTACAACGGCCAGGCAGTGTTTAAAGATTTGAACCTACATATTAATCAGGGCGAAAAAGTCGGTATTATTGGTCCAAGCGGTGGTGGTAAGAGTACAATATTAAAACTTCTGCCCTTGTTTATAGAACCAGAATCGGGCTCAATATTAATAGACGGTTTTGATACACAAAGCGTTTCGCTTAAAGAATTGCGTCAAAAGATTGCCTGGGTCAGCCAGACGCCACAGCTATTTAATGGATCAATACTTGATAACCTCTACGATGGTGACGTTTACCGTCCTGTAGACCCAGAAGAAGTAAAAAATGCCGTTGTAGTGTCCAATGTAGTTGAGTTTGCCGTTAAACTGCCGTTAGGTATTAATTCACCAACTGGTGAAAACGGATCGTCGCTTAGTGGCGGACAACGGCAACGCGTGGCAATCGCTAGGTCACTTATTAAAAATGCTCCGATACTTTGTCTGGACGAGCCTACTGCGGCGTTAGATGCTAAAAGCGAAAACTATATTCGCGACTCCCTACTTCAGACTGTTCAAGGAAAAACGGTATTAATGGTCACGCACAGAAAGGCGTTGCTCTCACTAATGGACACTATCTACGTTCTCGATGAAGGTGCTCTGAAAAACGTAAACGAATTAGGTGGGCTAGATTACTACTTGGCACTTCTTGAAGGCATCGAACAAAAACATGTAGAGGAAGAAATTAAAGACGAACAAGCCTACGTCATCCCAGATGTGGTTGATAAACACATAGGACTGGATCAAGTTACTGTGTCTACACCTCTATCTCGTACGGAAATACCCGAAGCTATAGATACAACGCTTCAAGCAAGAATCTCTGACACAAAGAACGATGAGCCAGAAATCAAAAAATATTCCCCTATCGACAAAACCGCCTCACCCACTAGAGTCACGCATACCGTAAAAAATGAAGAAAATGAAGTGGAGATACGTCTACATTAAAAAATGTTCTTTTCTTGGTTAAAAGATTCAAAAAGTGAATATCCTTTTATCTGTTGCAATATCTGTTGCAACACGTTGACGACGCTTATGTTTAATGATATCGTTAAATCATAATTTATTAAAAAGTAGTCTTAAATAGACTTAGACTGGAGTCATAAATAATGCCAAATGTACCAACAAACCCAAGTCAGCAATATGGCGCAAACACTTCGCCAAGCAAAAAGGAATACACATCAGATGAGATTTTAAAGAACTTCATAGCAGTAAATGAAGAGTTAAAACAAAAAGGCTATACATACTACCAGCTACCTAGCATGCAAGTCAGTCAAATATGGCTAGATGGCAAACTAACTACTTACTATCCAGATTTACCAAATATTGTCTATCCAT
>JAGONL010000024.1 GCA_017993025.1 Candidatus Saccharimonadota bacterium | reverse complement strand
AACTGGAACGGGGAAGAAGATTCGCGTGTGTGTTTAGGCGCACTTAAAAGTCAGTCTGTAGCTCCCGCTATCATAGTCGTAGATAATGGTTCGTCCGATAACTTCTCTGAATTTGTAAAACAAAGCCACAAAGACGTGGTGCTGCTGGAAAATTCAAAAAATCTTGGCTTTGCTGGTGGTGCAAACACGGGCATAAGATACGCCATGAAAAATGGCTTTGACTACGTTGCTTTGATAAACAATGATGCCACTCCAACGAAGACATGGCTAGAAGAGCTATTAAAATCTGCAAGTGCAGATGTAAAAACTGGCATCACTACCGGGAAGCTACTAAAGACAGACGGTACGATTGATTCCACAGGAGACCAATACACTACCTGGGGTCTTCCTTATCCGAGGGGTAGGAACACGGCAGACAACGGCCAATACGATACAGCTGAGCAAGTTTTTGCAGGTTCTGGAGGTGCAAGTCTTTACAGTATTCAAATGCTCAAGCAAATAGGGTTATTTGACGAAGATTTTTTTGCCTACTACGAGGATGTAGACGTAAGCTTTAGAGCTCAGTTAGCCGGCTGGAAGGTAATGTACGAACCTAAAGCCGTTGCACATCACAAAATCGGGGCTAGTAGTGGCAGAGTGCAGGGGTTTACCAACTATCAAACAGTTAAAAACCTGCCTTGGCTAATGTGGAAAAATGTTCCTTTAGGCTTATTTCCAAAAATTCTACCGCGGTTTTTTATCTCCTATAACGCAATTGTTTTTTCATCTTTAGCTAAGGGCAAATTTGCGCCTGTTTTTAAAGGGCTATTTATGACAGCCCTGCTTCTTCCTAAAAAGCTCATCCAAAGATACAAAATTCAAAAATCTAAAACTGTTTCCACAAGCTACATAGGTAAAATGCTAACTCACGACCTCCCCCCAAATGCCTACAAATTAAAAAAGGTGCAGTCTTTCTTTAACTCTCTTGCTTTTTGGAATCGTTCTTAGACAAACCCAAAACCACACCTGCAAGGAGCCACCACTGGAGGGCTACTGCTTCGTTGGACCACAGATGAATAAGAAGCGAATAGAACAAATAGCCAATAAGGCTAGCAAACAGTACGGCGCTGGCGGGCGATTTGCGGGCGATATTATATAGCTGATATCCAATAAGCGACACTATAGCCACAAATAGCGCTAGACCTAGCCAGCCGACCTCGTAGGCTATCTGCAAGTAGTAATTTTCTGTCAGGACACCACCGTTTGGGTTGTTTATTGACACTATGCCTGCGGTTCCAGGCCCATGACCCAATGGGGTCCTGGCTATGTCATCAACAACGTTTTTAAACAGCGAAACACGAAGTTCGTTAGGATCTTCTAAAACTGTGGCTTGGTCGGCGTGAAAAAACACATTTTGAAATACATAAGTATTGCGGATAGAAAATACGAAAACTGAAACTAAAAGCAAAGAAGCAGCAAAATAAATCCAATGTTTTTTTACAAAACCCAAAACTCTCTGCCCTGTCACTATATATAGTAAAGTTACTGTACTTAAAGTCAGTGCTATAACTGCGCCCCTAGAAAAGGTTAGCCCCAGCGCCAAAAGCATTATTCCTGTTAAACCCAATAGTGTCCCCTGCTTGAACGGCCTAATGAAAAGTTTTTCGTTAACTGACTTTTTAAAGTACGCGTACCCGGAAAGCAGTATCGGCACAATTAGATATGCACCCAGCGAATTTGGGTCTTTTAGCGTGCTCATTACCCTAGGGAAGTCCGGTTTATCATCTATAAAAAACAGTGGTTTAACACCACGCTCTAAGCTATAGCCAACGTGAGTTAATAAATCTGGGGGTAGAAAATACTGCAAAACCCCAAAAATTGCTACTGCTGATGCAACCAACACCGACGCTGTTAATAGCCATTTTAGGTATCTCTCCCCAAGTTTCGCAGACCCCACAACCAACCCTAGTAGCAGAAATGCTAGTAGCCTAGAATTATATACACTCCCAACAATTGCCGAATACGTGTCGTTACTGCTGTCAAAAAGCACAAAAAGCAGGTGAATTAGAACGTACGTTCCGCCAAGTGCAAAATGCCAAAAATACTTGCCCCGGAAAAGCCTTTGTTTGTAGGCTAAAAACAGAAGTAGCGGGACAAGCGCTACAATCAAAACATCTTTGCCCGCCTTCCACACTGACAGCCCACCCGTTAACAGACTAGCGGACTGCGCAATAAACACGTGCAACGGCATATAGGCAACCAAGAACATTGAAAGAAGAAAGAAGAAAGAAGAAAGACGGGGATATTTATCTGGAACACCGTACGATTTATTAACCTGCATGCTTATAGTGTATCGTGTGAGGGTTTTTTATACCTAGCTTTAATTTCTTATTAATAACGGTTAAACTTATTTTATGGAATCTTTAGCCTTTTGGCCTGCATGTGAACCTGGTTGTGGTGATTCTTCATCAGGGGCGTGGGTCTTACTGATTTTTTACCTTTTGTTATATTTTTGCTTTTACTTATAGCATTTGTGGTCCAGCGAACCTCGACAACTATGCGCAAGCGTTCTAAAAAATCAAAATTACCAGTGGACCCTTTTTTAACCTCAGCCGTCTCGATAATATTATTCATGGGTCTTTTGCTTCTATTGACGTATTATTTATTGTAACTCTATATACGGGCGTCGAGGGTGTTTGGGTAAGAATCTAGTAAGGCTTTGTCTGCCGTCACTAGCACCATTTGCTCTGAGGTTGCCTGTGCGCAAAGCATCAAATCAAAAGGGTCAGCATGATTAATCCCAACTAGGCTTGATGCCAAGATATGCTCTTTTTTTATAGATAATTCATTTACCCCAAGAGATACTATTGCATCTTGCAATTCTTCAGCTGAGTACGCGAACTTTTTCTTTGAATACTTTAACTCAAGTTCCCATAGAGTAGCCAGTGAAACAAATATTTCAGCATCCTGGCTTTTTAAAACTGCTTTTGCTTCTTCTCCTACAAGATGAGGTTGGGCAAAAAGCCAAACAAAGATATGAGAGTCTAATAAGTATTTCATTCAGGAAATGGTTTATTAATGCTATCTTCAAACATTTTTACTATCTCAGGGTCAGACTCAACGAGCCCTTCGTAATCCATTTTTAGGGCCTTGTGCTCCCAGACACCAATGTTAAGCTTGTTTTTCTTCTGGTATGGCACCAACATTACTTCGGGGTTTCCATAAGTGCCAATAACTACTTCTTCACCTTTTTTAGCCCGTGCGACTAGCTTGGAGAAATTGGTTTTTGCTTCGTAAATAGAAATGGCTTTATTCATAGATTGATTATAGCAAATTAACTTAGTCTAGTCAAGTCTAGTCAAGAAAAATTTACTGCGTGCAAACTATCTATTCGTTTCCCCTTATTCAAAATAACGATTAAAAAGGGTACACTAATACTAATGAATTTACGTAAATCAAAACAAAAAACAACTTCTTGGACAAAACAACATAAGATTATTTCTGTTGCTATATTGTTAATTCTGGTATTTGGCGGCGTGTTTGGCTATAACAAATATCTTGATTGGCAAAATGCCCAAGACATGAAGTCACTAGTAGGTGCTTTCGAGGAACTTAAAAGAGACACAGAAGAAAACTATAACGAAAATCTTAAAATTGTTGCAGCTTGCGCGAGTGTAGGAAAATTTTCAACTTCTTACACGTGCGATTTAACATTGTTAAAAAAACAGGGTAACTTCACTAAAGATGTGGCCAGTTCATTATTAAGTATGCTTGAGGTTCCTGATATTGGTCGATGTGAAATACTCTCACAAGCTGATGAGCTTTATTTAAATGCCATCAATTGTAATATTAAGCTAAGGCTTTCAAATAAAGAGTCGGCCGAATCTATTTTTGGCCAATACGATACTTCGCTCTGACCCGATTTCTAGATAGCACCGCCGAAATTGATATCAATAACCCCACAAAAATTGCTATATCAACAGGAAAGCCGGTACTAGAGAGAGTTACTTCGTTATTTGATTGTGTGGTGTTGGTGCCAAGTACAGCACCGCCAGCCTCGTCGTTATCACCTGCTACTGTCTCGTTGCTTGGTGTGCCTTTGTCTACAAATTCTGCAGGTTCTTCGTCTAATGGCTCTTCCTCTGGCTCGTCCGTCTGAATAATTATGGTTTGGCTATCGCAGGCGTCGTCTATGCCATCCTCGTCTACATCTATACCGCTATTTACTACTGTGGGGCAGGAATCAACCTCATTATTGACGCCATCACCGTCGAAATCTTCAGTGCCTGCTCCTACAATGATGTTTTGGTATAAATCTACTCGTGTCCCAAATTCATTAACGCCCAAGATGTGAAGTTGGTGTGAACCGGGTCCCAAATCTTCAGGTAAATTAACATTTGTAGAAATGCCTCCTTCTTCAGAAACTTGAACTGTCTCAAGTACTTGAGGAGTCGAATGAATTTCAATTACTGCTGTGGAGCCGGGCATTAGCCCACCCTGGTTTATTGATAACTCTTTAATGTTTGGTGTTAGGGCAACAAACTCATTTGCTTCGGGGATTACTACGCTGTTCGACAGAGTATTTTCATTGATAGACTCTATTGTTCCCCTTGCTGAACTACCAAAAAATAAAATGTTTGGTAAAGGGTAATTGGTCGGTTGGGGCAGCGGAAGATTTGCCTCTAAATTACTTGTTAGGTTGAGTATTGCTGTTTTATAAAGCTCATGGCCTTTAGCGTTAGGATGATAGCTTTCTTTACCAATACAACCGGTTCTGGGTATACATATACCCAAAGACAATAAGTCTGTTAGGGTGCTGTCAATGTCGTTACCCGCTGTAGCACCATTAAATGCCATGTTTCTATCTTCTGCGCCACTACACAGATTTACTCCTACTAAAATATCTGAAACATCTATATAAAATACCCCTGCCTCTCTTGCAGAGGCTTCAACTACCGAATTCATGTATTTTATTCCTTCTTCAACCATAACTGTTTCTTTAAAATCCAAATGAACATTATTGCCACAATTACCCCCGGCACCTATAACGAATATCGGGTAACCGTGGACATAAATTCGCGATTCTGGGCTGGCAAGTTTTACCTTTTTGTAGGTATCGACTAGTTTTGGCTTGAGCATGGCTATTGTAAGCGCTAGTTGTTCTGCTTCTGCTGAAGTAGGCTCAGCCTGTGGGCACGTCCCTAAATTAGTACAAGCCTGAATTAGGTCGCCAAAACCTGCATCGTTGCCCGCGATTCCCAAAGTAATAACTTCTGGTTTTTGTTCGGACGGGCCATATCCCGCCATAGCTGGTTCAAAAACATCAAGTTGCCTTACTCTTCCCGGTTGCCAGCTGTTCAAATCGCCTAGGTAATCATTTCTGAACTGATTATCCCTATTATTAAATTTTTCTTCATCACCAGACCCAAACAATATACCTAGTTCTGATCCAGTTACATTGTGCATAACCGCACCACTACAAGCAATTGAATGAAACAGCCCCCCACTAGGTGGAGTTGTGGCTTCGGCAGATGGGCCATCAAGATAACCCGTTTCTTTAGCGATTAAATAAGGGTAGCTTCTGCGAGATAAGTGACATAAGTTTCTGCCTTCAAAGGTGCTTTTGTTTCCTTGTTCGTCTGTTCCTGGCTCATACCAAGTCCCGCCTTGCAAATCTCCCTCACCCGAGCTAAAACTGTCGCCCATTGCTAAGTACCCTTGCGCCGAAGGTTGGTATAAATCGGGCTTCAAACCATATTCTTGCCATTCAAAGTTAGAAGCATTTGAACTGTTTGGGTTTGTACCTTGACGTCTGATACCCCCGCCAATAATTAGTGTCGAAGAATCGTCAGTAAAGCCCATCCTTTGAAACATGGTTGACGATTGGCTTACTCCCATTGTTGAGAGTAAACCTTGTACTTGCCCGGGGCTTTTTACACATCCAACGTAACCAGTGTTATTTTGTATTTGAACTAAATCCCAATTAGGATACGAATATTTTCTCTGGCAATTTTTAGAGTCAAAAACGTAAATATCACTGTTCTCTACAGCTACATAGCGACCATCGCTGCTTACCACCAACTCAGACCCTGATGCCCAAGAAGCAAAATGTCCTAAAGGTGTCATCTCCCTGGTTTTTAGATCAACTACCCCAACGACTCCGTTATATCTAATCGCTAAATACCTACCGTTTGAAGAAAATGCATGATTAGAAAAATTAACTGATTGATTATTTTTATCTACAAACTTAATTGCTCCGCCATCATACTTCCACTGTATATTTAAAAAGCTTTTAAATAAATCGCCATGATCCTCAAAGTACGGCTCTAGGCTTAGGTTATAAACGGTACTCGAAGAAAACTGCTTGGAGATAACCAACAATGCGTCGCCCGCGGGCGCCGGGTCATTCCAGGCCGTTGTAGTTGCTGGAGCACTTAATTCATATGTCGTTCTGCCGTCTGCAGAATATGAAATGGGAGTAAATTCGCCCTGATTATTGTCTATTAAACACTTACGACCTTTGTTATCAAGTGTGAAATTCCCAGCTGTAACCGCACTAACGATAGTGCTCAGCGGTTGAACGTATTTTCTTGTGTATATGTCCTCAAAAGTACAGTCAATTCTACTACTTATCTGTTCCTGAGTGAGCGCCCCTCTGTTAGTAACAGAGATCGAACCTTGCCATATACTACTATCTACAGCTTTGGCAGGGGCGAACGGAAATATACTAACTAAAACAACAAACGCAAAAAGCCTTGCGGACCACCTTCTCATAAAATTACTATACCCCTGTTTTACTTCTGTGTAAACAATGCGAGTAACAAGAAATACTTGACTTTTAAAGCAAATGTAATTACAATGTAATTACTATGGAAATCAATATTGTAAAAATTGGTAATTCCCAGGGCATACGAATCCCTAAATCTATCCTGAAACAGGTCGGTCTGAATAAGAAGGCTCGTTTAGTAGTTGAGGGTGGAAATCTGGTAATTATCCCTGACGACGAACTAACTGGACGCGAAATGGCAATAATTAGTGAATCGGCACTAGATGACTGGAACTCCCCAGAGGAAGATAAAGCATGGGCTTACTTAGCGAATTTAAAGTAGGCGAAGTAGTAGTTTTGCTGTTTCCTTTTTCTGATTTGTCGCATGAGAAATTTCGCCCTGCCCTTATAGTGGGTTTTTCAGACTATGGAAATATCATCGTTTCACAGATAACCAGTAAACTTCCTTCTGACGGAACCGGCATTATATTAAGTAATGATCATTTCGAAAATACCAAGCCTCTTAAGCGTGATAGCTACATTAGACACAACAAGATATTTACCGCAGACCCAAAGCTTGTTTTTAAGTCGCTTGGTACGATTAACAGCTCAACACGTCACTCCGTTCATTCAAAAATTACAAAAACATTTAAGGAGTTAGCTGAGGTATGAAACAGGCCAAAAAACATATTGTTATTGATGCACGTATCCGGCGGGCTAGCACCGGGCGTCCTGTGGCGCGATTACTTGAGCACCTGCAAGAAATAGACAACGACCACCGATATACAATTTTGCTTGAAAAACACGACGATTGGCGACCGCAAAATAAAAATTTTGATGTTAGATACACGCGCTTCCCTATTTTTAGTTTTAACCCCATAAACCAAGTTCTCTACGCTTGGCAGCTGTATAGATTAAAAGCAGATTTGGTCTACTTTACGCTAACACCACAACAGCCGGTTTTTTATATTAAAAAACAAGCTACCCTGACCCATGATTTAGTTATGTTTAAGTTTGCCCGTGCGGGAAGACTACCGGAGTGGTTGCACCGTCTGCGAATGCGTGGCTACAGGTTTTTGATGTGGCGTGCCCACCGTATTACCAAACATGTGGTAGTGCCTACAGAATTCGTGAACGACGATGTCTGCAAGCGCTATCTTTTCGTTAACCGCAAAATCACTACAATGCTTGAATCCAGCGAACCGCCGTTAAGTGGACGGGCTAAAACGCCCGTAGTTGCCCCTGAAAACTTTATAATGTACACCGGAAGTGCCTTCCCGCATAAGAATTTAGAAAACTTGATAACTGCCTTTGAGCTTCTAAAGGAGCAACACGAGGGCTTGAAGCTAGTTTTGATAGGAAAGCGCGAATACCACTCTAAAAAGTTAGAGAAATGGGCTAGGCACCTCTATCCCAGATTTTTTGTAGTTTCAGAAAGTTTTTCAGAGCGAATTAACCCATTTTCTTCCTCAGATGTAATAACCAATACTTCTTCGCCAGAAAATAGCGTTACTTCATCTCTGAAAAACGCTCCTGAAACTACAAAAAATCTGGGATTGAGGCACCAGCGCCAAGTATTTTCTGAAGATATTATTTTTACAGGATTTATCCCAGATGAAGAGCTAAAATGGTACTACGAAAATGCTCGTGCGTATGTTTTTGCCAGCTACTCTGAGGGATTTGGCTTGCCGGGGTTAGAGGCTATGGTGCATGGGTGTCCGGTTGTTAGCAGTAATCAAAGCTGTTTGCCAGAGGTAAATGGCGACGCAGCGCATTACTTTAACCCTAGCGACGTACACGAAATGGCACTAAAAATTGACGAGGTTATATCTAGTGAGCCACTGCGCAGAAAGCTAATTGAAAAGGGTTATGAGAACATCAAACGGTTTTCTTGGCGTCGATTTGCAACGCAGCACTTGAGCCTGTTTAAGAATCTACTCGGGGAGTAGATTTAGGGAAATTTAGCAGTTATCATTTAGCATTTTCCATAGAAAAGTCATGATTATGTGGCAGGTATCATGTTTCATGTAGCAAAGATGTAGCAAGTATCAGATAGCACGGAGGAGCGAGCTACACTTATTTCATTTTTCAAATTTTTTAGAATTTAGTGCTTAGGATTTCGAATTTACTCAGTTGCTACTGGTTTGATGACGATGTGGCGGTCTAGGCCTTCGCCTTCGGAGTCGGTGCTTAGGCCATATTCTTCTGACAGCTTGTGTATTGTGCGTCTATCTGCGGAGTTCATCGGTGGCAATGCTTTTTCAATCCCACTATCTTTTACTTCTTTAAACCAAATTTCTGCTTTTTCCTCTAGTCGATGAGCGCGTTGCTTTTTATAGTCTGCGATGTCAACGTTTACTCTTATTAGCTCGTAGCCGTTAGTTTTAAGAGCCATGCTGGTTAGGTATTGCAAACTGCGCATAGTGTCCCCGTGATTGCCTATCAAAAAGCCGTTCATGTGTGTACTGGGTACACTTAGCTCTATAACTTCGTTATCTTCTGTGGTGGCATATACATCTACGTTAAGCCCAAAAAATGACAGCATATTCTCTAGATACTTCTTAGCGTATAATATTGACTCTTCTGGTCCCATAATTATTTTCTCCTGTTTTTAGACTTCGAAGATTTTGCTTTTGATTTGCTAGTAGTTTTTGTTTTTACAACTGTTTCTGGTTTAAGTGATTTTTTGCGCACAACAACGGCGCTTGCGGTAGTCATCATAAATTCGTCCTGTTGTAGAAGTCTACTCTGTTGTGAATAAGCTATTAGCCCACCAACAAACCAGTAAAGTGAAAGAGCTGCCGGAAAACCGATAGTAAGTACGAAAATTAACACTGGCATAAAATAGGCCAAGTTGCGCCCCATAGCAGCGTTAATCTCTGAACTGTCTGCCTGTTTGCCGGTATTTGCTTCTTTTAGGATGTCTCTAAGTTTTCGAGCATTTTTGTCTTTTGGCATGGTTTGCTTTATCTGGAGATACTGAATTATGGCAGACCCTAGAACCAGTAGTAAGGCCGGCAGGTATAGTGGTTGGCCTTCGTCGACTGCCGCTCTTGTAAGATCAACTGTACCTAAGAATGTCTGGTCAAATTTAGATATATCTGCTGAAACTTCTTGCATCCAGCTAGTGTTTTGAACTACAGGGTATGAAAAGTCT
>JAGONL010000082.1 GCA_017993025.1 Candidatus Saccharimonadota bacterium | reverse complement strand
GAAAGTTGGGGTGGAACAATGTTTTTAGGCAAATTATTTATATCTAGCCAATCTAGTCGCTCGCTTTTATGTTCTTCTGCATTATACGGCTCTCCTGCCCAAGAACTTGCTTCAAAATATACATCAACCCAATCCATAAATTTCTGCTCTATTTCAGATTCGCCATGACGATGAACTATATGAACAAACTTTAGATTTTTAGGTTCTATATCTATTCCAGCTTCTTCTTTTGCTTCCCGAGCTGCACCTTTGCTAAATGGTTCAAACCATTCACTTTTTCCTGCGGGTAATCCATAATAGCCATCCATATAACTAGTGTTTTTGCGCAATACCATGGCAATTTTATTTTCACGTCGTAGTATTACAAAACAGGCACAATAAGGTCGTGAAACTTCGGGGTATTTATCTTCAAACTTCACCGGTTGTCACCACTTCCCTTTTGCACGCCTCTATCCCGTCTGCTGAATAATTTCTGTAAGTTTTTATCTGCAACTTGCTCTAGAGTTAAACCAAGATAGTCGGCGACGGCACTAATGTACCACAATACATCTCCAAGTTCTTTCTCTATATCAGCCTTGTCTTCTTCACTAACAACTCCGTTCTTGTCGCGCACGATTTTCTTAAACTTTTCTGCAACTTCGCCAGCCTCACCCACTAGACCCAAAATTTTAGCCACAAAAGCCGGGTCATGGGCAGACAAAATTGCCGACCTTTTCATAAGTTCAGTTGTCATAGCTTTTTTCTGATATTCATTAAAGTTCATGCAAACAGTATAACGTATTTATCAAAGCAACTCTGCCAGGCTACACTATTAGTCGCTAATCACGTATACTTAAGAGTAATTATGAACATTCAAAACTACCCATTTGCCGAAGTGATGTCAAACAGTTTACGTAGTATTTATGACTGGTTTAGCACAAACTTCAGAGTAATGATTTATATCGTTCTGATTCTTCTTATCGCAACTATCTCTGCAAAGTTAATTTCTCATGCTATTTCTAGGTTACTTTCAAGAACCATAAGAGAAGACATGTTCCCTTCAAAAACCGACAGAACACGTAGGGTCAAGACTCTTGACAGCGTCGCTGAGGCAATAGTGAGTTTCGTGGTGTGGATTACAGCGATAATTATGGTTATGAATCTTATTGGCATAAACACAGCTCCATTGCTTGCAAGTGCTGGAATTTTGGGTGTTGCTCTCGGTTTTGGTGCTCAGAGCCTAGTCAAAGACTTTATAACAGGTATGTTTATAATAATCGAAAACCAATATAGAGTTGGTGATTATGTTGAAATTCAAAATATTAAAGGTACGGTAAAAGCCGTAACTATGCGAACAACTGTTATCCAAGATTCTGATGGTAGTATTTTTCATATACCTAACGGCTCCATCATTGTCACCGGAAATCACACTATGGGCAACAACAAAGTTAGTGTAGAAATTTCTGCATCAACAGAAACGGATATCGAACACTTACAAAAATTGATTAACAAAACTGGCTTGATTCAGGCAAAAAAGACGGAGTATAAGGATGTGGTCATAGAGCCTTTGCAGTTTAGTAGGGTAAAAGAAATTACTGGCGGAGTAGTGAAAATACGAATATCTGGCAAAGTAAAATCTGGAATGCAAAATGAGATAAGAAGTAAGTTCTTGACGGCGCTACAAAATGAATTGGTAAAAAATAAAATAGCCTTAAAATAAACTCGACCTGCCCTAGTAAACTACAAACCTAATGTGTCGTTGCTTAGACTGTCTTCATTAAAGTCTGCATTATCATCAAGTGCAGAAAGTGATTCCTCGACGTCAGCTATTGTTTGGTCTATGTCCTCAGCTGTGGCTGGCTTAGCTGTAATATCCTGTTGTAAATCAGAACTAGAACCTTCAACTTTAGAGGTCTCTGAATTATCAACGTTGGTGTTTTTGTTTGCACTCATGTAGACGTATACCGCAACACCGGAAAGTATTAATGCGGTCATAATGGTTACAATGGTAGCTAGTTTTTTATTGTTTCTGTGAGGGTGCTTGTTCATCTGAGAAGCAGCAACTCCCATGACAGCAGGCGCTTGCGCTTGACTGTTTTGCGAATTTTCCATCCGTGGTGCGCTATTTACAGAATTTTGGTCTTCTAATTTATGCCCCTTTTCGGTTTTTTCTTCATCGTTTTCTGATTCTCCGATAGTCTTTTCGTCTGGGGGTGCTGTAACAGGAGCTAACTGCTCGTCTTCTTGTGATAGCACTTCTTCATTGGTTGAATCTACTGAAGTTTCCTCAACAGGTTCTTCGGCAGGCTCTTTAACAACCACTTGAATATTTTCATCGGTTTTTTCTTCAGTATCTTTACTATCCAAGCTGGTAGTAACATTAATCTTCTGGCTCGTAGACTCTTCAGTTGGTGGTGGAGTAATATCGTTAATTGGTGTGTTCGTTACATCTTGGTCATTATTGTTGTCCGAAGTGTTTTGGTCTTGTGGTTTTTGGTCGTCCATTTTACTACTCTCCTGTGCTGTCGTTAGTCTGAGTTTGCTCAGTTTTATTAACTATTTGTTGTCTTATATCTTGAAGAATTAGCTTAATTTGCTCTGACGCAAATTGCCTAAACTCCTGAGCCTGGGTTTTAAGTGACGCTTGCAAATTTCTAGCTTCGACAAGTGCAGCATTAAACGAATCTGGATCAGAAGCACAATCCATGGCCTCTAAATCTGAGAGAGCTGTATCATAATTTTCAAAACTAGTATTCATAGTTACTAAATCCGCACGCATATCTTCACGAGCAGTTTCAAGTGTCACTGTATTTAACTC
>JAGONL010000081.1 GCA_017993025.1 Candidatus Saccharimonadota bacterium | reverse complement strand
GATGTAGCCTTACAGGTGGCAGGTAGCAGGTAGCAGGTAGGGCTGAGATTTTAGAGTATAGATTTTAGTGGCTAACGCTAGATACTTTCTATTTTCTACTTGCTACTTTTTTTGTAAGGTCGACTATCGGCTGGTTTGCAAGCCTAAGTGGTTGGTCTTCTGTTGAACGGTCGGCTTCAGGAAAAGCGGTGCGCATCATATCAATGAGTAGGCTAGGATCATTATCTATTAGCGAAATCGATTCGCTACCTTTGGGCAAAATTACACTATATTCGGTATATACACCCGGTCGTCTATCTTCTGATTTAGGGTCAAGGTATCTTATTGTATAAACAATCTCACCTGTCTTTTTGTCTAATATTTTGAGCGGTATAGCTTTAAAATCTTCTGAGCTCGTATTGCTTGAATATACGCGGGGTTTTGGTTTAGATAGCTTGCCGTATTCGTTTTCAATTGCAAGCTTAGTTTCATGATTTAGAACTACGGAATTATCTGTAGTTATTGCATCCGGATCCCATAAAGGTAGGTTTGCTCCGACTTTTATTCCTGCACATTTGCTATAACCAAAAATTCTATTCCCAAACTTACCACTAACAATATGTATTGAACCTGGGTCATTTATTAGTGAATCAACAAGTTTTTGCCTATCAGCTATTGCTTCTACGCCAGCATGTGTTTGTTGTGTGTCGTTGGTCGGCTTTTTAAGCAAGAGATGGTCACGATTAATTTTATGCGCTGGTTTGCCCCTGTTTAATAGTATGTTTCCTAGAACACCGAGAGCAAATCTGTTTACTACTAATTCTTGAGGCAACTCATTAAAAGCCTGCGAATTTACATTTAAGGCTTGTTGCATATCTTCATCGTCAAACCCAAAACGCTCAACCATTTTATCTTTGTAGCCTTTATAATTATTATCCCAGTCGTTTAGAGCGTGAGTAGATGTTTTACCAAGAGGTAGTGTGGCTATTTGGAGTTTTCTCTCATTGCGAAATAGAACAAATGCTCGTTCTGTATTACCTTCATTTTTATCAACACAACCCTGTAAGACTGTAGCGTAGCCCATTGCTTTTAATAAATACAATATTCTTGCATAAGGTGTATCTAACTCCACGCCTGTATAATCTAGAAAACCAACTAACGGAGCCAGTTCTTCTTGTACAACGCCGTTATTTATAGCTTTTTCTAAATCTTCATCGTAGGGATTCACGTAGATTTTACTGCCCGGTAGCCCTCTAGGGCTAGCCTCGAAATCTCCTAGACTGCTACCGCTTAATAACAATGTTAGACCCTTTAAACTAGGTTCAAAAAGCACACCAGCATTGTATGCTTCCATAGTATTTGAATCTGGGGTTGAGTCCAGACAGCTTAAAGTAGAAGGGGCAAACTCCGACATAAAACATATATTAGCATAAAAAGCACAAAAAAGCAATAAGACTATTGCAATTTTTTAAATATTGTCGTACAATATAACTATTAAGGTGGGTGAACAAAAGGAGTTTCACTATTATGGCAATATTTAAACGAAGAAAAAACCAAACAGTTGCTGAACTGGAAGAATATTATGCTTCTAAGCAGACTCGCACCAGCATTGCGTGGGTTATGGCCGTTGTTAGTTTACTAATTACAATTCTAGTTGTTTCTGCACTATTTTTTGGTGGAAGATGGATATATCGTTCGCTTACCGATGACAACTTAGAGGTAACAGTTACGACTGTTGATGTATCTGGTGATCAAGAATCTAGTGATATGAATATTGATGAATCTGCTGAAAACGGTAGTGAACCAGAACCTACAGTTAATTTCCCAAGCGTAGTTTCGGATGAGGCAGCCTCAACCACCACCCCTAGTAGTTCTAATCCATCAACAACTACACCAACGGCACCAACAACTGGTGGTGGTAACATACCAAACACCGGTGCTGGTGAAGTTTTGATAATCGCTCCAATTATAGCGATGATTTTTGGGTATCTAGTTTCAATAAAAAGACTACGTAGAATCTAAATGATACCCTATGAGTTTAGAGCTCCAAATCAATCGTTAGTTCCTAGAAACGTAGCCGTACTAAATGTGGGTTTAGTAAGTGGGAGACGTGACGTTGATTTAACAGATCTAGCATTAACTGATGAGAAAATCGTACATGCCTGGCAGGGGGTAGTCGGTCAATTTGTTGGCGCGGAAGTCGAGGTGTCAACAAAATTCGTACCTGAAAATTACAGATCAGTCGGCTACTTGGGGGCGCTACAAATTGTTGAGCTTGGAGCAGACGTCCCAACGCTCCAAATTCCACACCCACGTTTACGGTTTACTAACGATTCAAGGTACAGAGGTCCCGCTATTGTCGCAAAACTACTATCTGACTTTGACGAAGATGGGTTACCTAAGCATGAGAGTATGTTTGTTGTGTCTTGGCCCAACGGCACACCGCATGGAGACAGGGCGTTAATTAGAAGGACAAGTCCATTAAAGTATGTTGATCCTAAATCTACTATGGGAGATGCAAACTCTAAATCACGAGATTCATTAATACGCCAATATTTTCTGTAGTATCCTTACTAACAATCGCGGTAGTATAATTTAAGATATGAAAAATTATTGTCATCTTTGTGGGGCTAAATATTTAGAAGATAAAACTAACCCTCAAGAGTGTAGTGGTTGTGGAAATTTAAGTTTTAAAAATTCTATACCTTGCGCGGAAATTGCATTATTTGACGACCAGGGCAGGGTGCTTTTGGCTGTGCGCGGGGAAGAACCAAATAAGGGGAAATACGATTTGCCCGGTGGTTTTGTTATTTACGGAGAGACAGTAGAAACGGCTT
>JAGONL010000023.1 GCA_017993025.1 Candidatus Saccharimonadota bacterium | reverse complement strand
CTCCAATATAATAAGAGTTTGCTAAAGATCTGGATTGTATTTTTTGTCTATTTCATATATTTTTATTAAACCGAAAATATATTTCCCTCTGAAAAACTCTAGTTGTAATTTTGTAATAATGTTATATACTTCTGTCTAATATGAACCATCAGGAAGTTTCAGAACTTATTAATAGCGGTCAATTGGCACTAGCGATTTACGAGTCGAGTAGTGCAATGGCTCAAAATGCTGAGGGCAACAACCCAGCTGGAGTGTTAGAGTTTACTGCTCAATTTGTACGAGCAAACCGTATGCTAGGCGACTACGCGACTGGGCTGGCCGTTGGGACCCAGATGGTCGAGGAATATGGATCCGGAAAAACAGAGTCTTCAAAAGTTCTGGTTGAAGTTGCTAATATTTTTCGTTTGCAACGTGATTATGACGGTGCAACGAGTGTGTTGTTACGAGCAATAGATTTGTCACATTCTGTAAAAGATAATAAAACCGAGTCGCAAGCAACCTGGGGTTTAGGAGTTGTTTATAGGTTGAAACGTGAATTTACTGAAGCTACTTTATGTTTTTCCTCAGCATTAACTTTATGTCAAGAGATAGACTATGCACTAGGGGCTGCTCACTGCTATAGAGAGATTGGCGTCACTTCCCGTCAAAATGAAAAATATGAAGAAGCCGAAGAACAACTTAAATTTGCACTTGCGTTATATGAAAGTGAAGGCAATGTTATGGGAGTTGCTCACTGTAAACGAGAACTAGGCACTGTAGCGCGCTTGGATAATAATCCCATTAGGGCTGTTACTCTTCTGTGTGAAGCGCTAAACGAATTTCAGGCAATTGGTGCAAGACTCGGTGTTGCAAATACATATACAGAGCTATCAGCGACATATTATAACGCCGGAAATTCATTAGCTGGTTCAATATGTTATGAGCTAGCACTTAGCTTATACGATGAGTTAGAAGATAAAGAAGGTGCAAAATACTTACAGGCAGTTTGTGCCCAGTATAAAAATCATAATAGTAATTAAGACTTAACTTAATTATTATTATCTTTTGATTATCTAAAACTTAGAAATCTTTAGAAATATAAAATCCGAGTCCTATCACTGCGATAGGTATCGATGTTAGAATAGTACTAATGGTAAAAAAGAAAAAAGCTAGTTCTGCGAATAAGAAACATAGCAAAACATTTGCTACAAAACTTAAAAAGTTTAAATTGTATCGACACAAATATTTAGTAGCAGTGGGTCTGGTGGTGATTGTTCTGCTTAGTGGCTGGTACTTTAATCAGCCTGAAGATTTAGGAGAGCAATTGCCGCCTCCACCTGCCGACGCTCTATACAAACAGCCTAATCGACCAATTGACGCCAGAGTAGAAGATTTACTTGCACGTATGACATTAGAGGAAAAAATTGGCCAAATGGCGCTGGTGGATAAAAACAGTTTGGGGGAAATCGGAGATATTAGTAAGTACTACTTGGGTGGAGTACTAAGTGGGGCGGGAGCAAAACCAGAGACCAACACCCCGCAGGGTTGGGTTGATATGGTTGGTGGAATGAAAGAACAGGCATCCAAATCACGACTTGGTATACCTATCCTCTACGGAGTTGATGCGAATCACGGACATTCTAATGTTCTTGGTGCAACGGTTTTCCCGCACGCAATCGGTCTAGGTGCTAGTGGTGACGCCAAACTTGTCGAGCAGGTGGCGGATATTACAAGTGATGAACTGTCAGCAACTGGTATAAATTGGAGCTACTCCCCTTCCCTTGACGCTCCAAAAGATATGCGTTGGGGTCGAGTATATGAAGCATTTTCTGATAGTCCTGAATTAATCAGCGAGTTAGGGAGTGCCTACATAGATGGCGCGCAGACTCTGCAAGCCGACAACACTTACGTTATGTCATCTGCAAAGCATTATCTAGCCACTGGGGCTATGCAGTGGGGTAAGTCAAATCACAAAAAGTTTAAAATCGACCAAGGGATTACAGCTGTTGACGAAAAGGCACTGGCAAATGAATACCTGCCGCCCTATAAATCAGCCGTAGACGCCGGTGTTGCAAGTGTAATGGTTGGGCTAAACCAATGGGGCAACGAGAGAATAATTGATAGTAAATATTTAATTACTGACAAATTAAAAAACGAACTAGGCTTTGAGGGCTTTGTTGTGTCTGATTGGTATGGGGTCTACGAATATTCAAGAACCAGTAAATACGACGCTAACATTAAAACAATTAATGCGGGGCTGGACATGGCGATGTTACCGTATGACTATAAAGATTTTATGAATGATGTGCGCAAGGCAGTAAATAACGGTGAAATTAGCCAAACACGTATTGATGATGCCGTTAGCAGAATCCTATACCAGAAGTTTAAGGCAGGATTGTTTGATGTAAAGTCGGGTAACATTGATACGGAAATTGTCGGCTCTGAAGAACACCGACAAGTTGCACGAGAAACTGTGGCGTCGTCGGCCGTACTGTTGAAAAACAGTGAATCGCTTTTACCGCTGCCTAAAAAAAGTGGGCGTATTCTTGTTGCTGGAAGCGGAGCTGATAATGTTGGACGACAGAGTGGTGCCTGGACGATTGAATGGCAGGGTGTAGACGGGAACTGGATGCCAGGCGGAACTTCAATTTTGCAAGGTATCCGAGAGGTCGTAGGTGACAACAGTATGATTGATTATGAACAAGATGGCATGTTTGATTCTGATTCTACTAAGGCTGACGTCGGCATTGCAATAGTTAGTGAAAAACCATACGCCGAAGGTTGGGGCGATAATGCCAATCCTACAATAGAGGCAGATGATTTAGAAGTAATAGAAAGGCTTAAAAAATCTACTAAAAAGATAGTTGTGATAATACTCTCAGGAAGACCATTGATTATAGCTGACCAATTACCGTCCTGGGACGTTGTCGTTGCCGGATGGCTACCAGGAAGCGAAGGAGCAGGAATTGCTGATGTTTTATTCGGTAATCATCCCTTCACAGCCAAACTCCCGTTGCCGTGGCCAGCAACAATTCAACAATTGCCTATTGAATCAAATGGCATCACTAATGACGGTTCTGAAGCATTATTTAAACGAGGCTTTGGATTATAAAACTTCTGTAATTAAAAAATTATTGTCGTGTTTGGCAATGAAGTTTTAAGATTGTTAATTTGTTCTTGGCTTAACGGATTGCCGGTAAGATTAAATTCTTTTAAGTTATTTTTGAGATTTGATAGTTCATTTGGCAGACCACTAATATTGTTATAGCTATAGTTTAATATTTCCAATTTACTTAGTTGGCCAATCTCTGCGGGCATTCCTGTCATATTGTTGTAGCTAACATCTAGTTGCTTTAGTTTGGACATCTGACGGATTTCTCCAATCAAACTACCTTCTAAAATGTTATGGTCAATTTTGAATATCAGTACGTTAGTCATTTTACCCATTTCTGACGGAAGGGATTTGATACTGTTGTTTGATAGTATCAAGTCGGTGGTAGAAGTTTTACTATAAACATTTGATGTAACTTCTGTTAGACCGGTGTTACTTAAGTCTAGGACTTTCGAGTTTGTACCTGTATCGGTGTTTGTTGTTGATGTACTAGGTGAACTCGTAGTATCATCGCTATTTCCAAGCTTATATCCTACAAATAGTCCACCAATTATCAAGATTGTTACTAAAACCCCGACAAAATATTTCATACCCTAATACTAACATTTTTCGTCCATCTTATACAGATAGACTCTGATACACTTAAGCTAATGCAACCAGGTTATAGAGAAGAAGTGATGGCGAGAGTTTGTTATCACCGCGGTATTGGCAAAGAGAACTCGCTAGAATCAATTCAATCAGCAATAGATCTGAGGCCATTTTTAGTCGAGTTTGATATACAGTGGAATACAGGTGAATTAAAGCTAGGGCATCCACCAGATGTCAGCACCACAGCACTTAGTGAGGTTCTCCCCTTGTTTGAGGGCAAAACCGTGCTCCCTAAAATAGACATAAAGCTACCAAAACCCACGGCTGATATAGCTATAGATTCTCTGATACAGCACCTGGCAACGCTACGCCCCAGACAAGCGCTTATAAATATTGCTGGAGAAATGCTGGCTGATGAATTTATGCAAGCAGAGTTTCAGCTAATGAACGAAACGGGTGAACATGTCCTACTTAATATTGACCTTGGAAGATACACAGAAAAGAGTCGTCAAGAATGTATTGCCCACGTACAAAGTCTTGGCCGAAGACCATTTAGTATAAGTCCAAACCTAGACGACGACACAACATACGCAATTGCATTTGCTAAGGAAATCGGCATTCCACATATGCATTTCTGGTCTACTTTCGATAAACAATATAGCGTTAATTACCTTTACGAAAAAATGACGGAATGTCTTGATAGCGGACTAGAAGTTTACTTTGATATTAAAACTCAAAATATTATTACTTAGATTCGCAACTTTTTAAGCAAGCGCCTATTTCTATAATATCGGGAAGCCGTTGCTATTAATTTTGTATGGAATTGAACTTACGGGTTTAATTATCATCTGCTTTTTCTCATTATTTGTCCCGGTTTTAACTACGCTTTTCTGTACTTCAACAGATATCATTTGTCCATTTAGAGCTTCGCCACTCATGCCATCAAAAATAAAATTGCCGAGAGAATAAACTATTTGTTTTCCATTGTAAGTTTCTGAGGGCTGAATAACGTGCGGGTGACTACCTACTACTAAGTCTGCACCAGCATCAATCATAAACCTGCCCCACTCTTGCTGACGGCTAGACTGAATATTACTATACTCGACACCCCAATGCGGGATAACTACAATGAAATCTGCTCCGGCAAGCTTAGCACTATCTATTGAATTTTTAATTAAATCGCGATCAAAATAGGCAGAACCTGGTGTCTGCATACCAACTTTAGTGTGGGCGAGTTCTATATCATTAACTGCGATAAAACCAAACGAAATGCCATTTTTCTCAATTAATAGTGGTTTAAATGCCTGCTCTATATTATCACCTGCTCCTACAGTATTTAGACCTGCATTTTTAAATTGAGTTACGGTATCTGACGTTGCCAGTCGCCCAAAGTCGCCTGTGTGATTGTTGGCTAGACTAGCTACGTCCAGTCTTGCATTTTTCAATGTATCAAGTGCTGATATAGAAGAGTTAAACGTGTAAGGCTTACTTGCCGGAGAACCAATATTTGGATTTGCCAATGTTGTTTCAAGGTTGGCGATACGCATGTCAAATTCATCTAGTTTTTCTTGTACTCCCGCGAAGGGGTTAATGCCCTTATCAATGCTACTTCCAATACCTCTTGCTAGCATAATATCACCCATAAATACTAGACTAGCTGTGTGTGTGGCATCCGGTACTCGCTCGGTTTTTAGTTTTTTGAGTAAGGCAATATCTGGCTCTATGGCTGAAACCTGCTGGTTTTGATAATAAAAATGTTGTAGAGCGCTAATCTCAAACAATACAAGCAAGGCCACCACAATACGTGAGGTACGCCAAAAGCGTTGTTTCAATCCATCTTGAAAATGAAATTTTTTCATTTTTTTGTTTTAAAGCATAAGTATTACAACATCATAATAAATTAAAAAGTCCCTGCTTACAAGGACTTTTTAATAGACTGCTGGACTACCTAGTTGTCATTCGAATTATTGTCGTTGTCAGATCCGGAATTATCACTCCCGGACTTATCGCCATCATCTTCTGTATCTTCTTCCTGGTGGTCTTCTGAGTCTGCACTATCGTCTGAATCTTCATTACTATTTCCCGAATTATTGTCGTCGGAATTATTTTCTGTGTCCCTAGATTCTTCTGATTTTACACGCACAACATCTCCGTTAGTTGCGTCTATGTCGACTCGACCATTGTCACTAAATCGCACGCTATAAACAACTTTGCCTTCTTCTACTTCAAGTTCTATTTTAGTTATAACTTTGCCTGGTCTTTGCGATGCAGCAATATCTCTTGCTTGTTGAATTGTAATACCGGCTACGAAACCTGCTGGCACCGATTCGTCTGATTCTAATCCAGAACTACTGTCCACATACGAAAGGCCTGTGATAGCATCATATAGTCTGTAAGAACCATCACTAAACTTCACTTTGTATAGAACTGCACCGTGTTCGTTTTCCACTTCAACCTTTATAATACTTGCTCCTTCAGGCGCATCCTTTTGTGCTAAAGTTCGCATTTCGTCTAGAGTTTTTAGACCATCCAAATTCTGCGGTAACTCAACGACATCCTCAATTATACTTTGTCGCTCCATGCTCTGGCTTCTGCTATTAGCAGCGTATATCGCAGTGGTAGAAAAAAGTAGTAAAGCTGCCACACCAGCAAATCTAAATGTTCGTTGATTAAATAGTTGTTTAGTGTTCAATTGTATCGGCATTTTTGCCATAATAACGTTCTCTCTTTCAAATAATTTAACTTTTAATTTGTTCTTAAATTTACTATCAATTACTAATTTATCGTCATTCAATATATTTAGTGGGTATTTTTTTCTGTCTTTCATGATACTGCTCCTTCTAGATTCGGACGTTCGAGCATGAGTTTTAAACTTTTAATTGCTCGACTTTGTGTAGTCTTAACATATGATACTTTTTTGCCTAGCTCTTTAGCGATTTCTCTTAAAGTCATTTCTTCAATTAAACGCATGTGGGCAACTTGCCTCTGTTTTTTTGGCAGCCTTTCAATATATGTCTGAGCGCGTTGTTTAATATTTTTTGACTCAAAACCACTAATCGCCTGCGCTGTGTGGTCTTCAAAATCTTCTATAGATTCAATAGATTCAATAGATTCTATGGTCTCCTTATATTTTGATCTCAGATAATCCATCCAGATATTTCTCATGATTGCATACAGATACTTCTTGTTGTCATCTATTTTCACTTCCTTAACTTTTGCTAAGAAAGAAACAAATGTTTGTGATGTAAGATCTTCTGCGACGCTACGATTAAAGCAATTTATATAAAAATATTTATATACTTTATCAACATATTCGTCATAAAAAGTTTCAAGATCTTCCACGCTTAATATTATCTCCTTTCTATATCATCCATGTCGAACTAGGTATACACTTTTAGATGATTTCTTGAGTATTTTCTATAATTTCGAGAACAGACCCTAAAATATACAACGAACCCGTTACTATCACGACCGATTCTTTGCATTCAACTATTCTATTAATTGCACTATTTATACTACTCATCACTTCCGATTCAATTCCAAAAGTTGCACAAACTTCAGAAATTGTTACTGGGCTAATCGATTTTATTGGCATATCTTGTTTAATTTCAAACCCAACACATAGAGCTTTTTTTATAATTTCAGACAGTATCTTTACAACCTGGTTATAATCTTTGTCTTCTTTAATTGACAATATCGCTGTCACTTTTTGGCCAGGATACTTTGCTTTAAAACTATCGACAAAAGCTGTCATTTTTTGAACATTATGAGCACCATCTAGTACAAATTTAGTACCGCAGTATTCTAGCTCGTGCATACGACCCGGAACTCCTATAAACGTATTGGCTATTTGAGTTTCCGTGATAGTGCCCAAATTATCTCGATTTGCGATATATTTGTATGTTTCGTAGGCTAAATTCCAATTTCGTATTTGATATTTAGGAAGTGGGATGTCTAGTGTTTTTGATTCAATTACGTTAAAGTTGGCGCCTACTTCTGCTGAGTATTCTCTAAAAACTTCTTGAATTTCTTTTGGTTGATTATTAGCAAAAGCAATGTTTCCCTTATGCAATATTCCTATCTTTTGAAGGGCAATCTCTTCTAAAGTTTCCCCTAAAATGAGTTGGTGATCTAAGCCAATGTCGGTGATTATACAAACCTTATCAGCCCGTCTGCAAACATTAGTACCATCGTGCAAACCACCCAAACCCGTCTCTATCACGGCGTATTCGACCTTTAGTTCTACGAAAGCCCAGAGAATAAATGCAATTAAAATCTCAAAATAGGTTGCATCAACATCGTCACCAATTATTTCGGCAAAAATATTTAACAACCTACAAAATTCATCATCTTCTAATGGCTTACCATTAATCTGTAACCGTTCCGTTACGCTCCTAATGTGCGGAGAGACGGTTAGTCCGACCTTTTGACCTGATTGCTGTAATAACGATGCTACGAAATAACCGGTAGAGGTTTTACCGCTGGTGCCGGCAATATGGATTACTTTTAATTTCCTTTCAGGATTATCTACGAGCTTTAGCAAAGGCCACATCCGCCCTACTGTTATACCCTTCCCTGTTGTTTGGGCTGTTTTAGCCTTAAACTGTGCCAAATAATCTGTAGCCTGAGAGACTGTCTGGATCATTGAAGAGCCGCCGTTAGCCTTGATATGCTGTCTAGCATTTTATGTTTTGTTGAACGGTTCTGCCATTTTTTTAATGTAATTCGTTTAGAACTTTGTAGATACCGTAATTCTATTTTCTCTAAATCTTTCACCACTTGATTGTCGTAAACAATAGTAGTTATCTCTAGATCTAACTCAAAAGACCTTATGTCTAGGTTACTAGAGCCGAGAATTGCAACATCGTCGTCGATTAGTACTTGCTTGGCGTGCAAGAAAACTGGTTTATTATATAGGTAAATTTTTACTCCCGCCTCTAGTAATTGTTCATAGTACGAGCGCTGTGCGTGACCCGCAAGAATCTTGTCTATTGCTTCTGAATTAATCATTGTAACCTCGACACCTCTCTGAGCTGCGGCCGTTAAGGCGTCTAGAAACGATTCGTCAGGAATAAAATAAGGCACAACTATGCCAACACGCTTTTTAGCGGAATAGACCATGCTTGTATAAAATTTTAGATTATTGTCATGGTCGTGAGTTGGCCCACTTGGAAGAACTTGCCCTACAACATTTCCTGCCGGTTTTGGCATGTCTTCATCTTCTACTAAATCAAGCAAAGCCTCTTTTGTTTCAGCGTACCAATCTGCTCTAAAAATATTATTGTATTGCCACACAAGCGGACCCTTTATTTTCATATTGAGTTCTTCGTAATAAAGTCCGTCTTTTCTGTGGTAGCTCTTGTCTACAAGGTTTTGCGAACCACTAAAAGCTGTTTGTCCATCAATAACTACAATTTTTCTATGATTTCTAAGGTCTGGCCGTGCAAAACCTTTACCGGGCTTCAGACTTAATGGCAACATTTCATTGACTTCTACCCCGTATGACTTCAGTGCTTTGCGCATTTTTTTCTGTCCTGGGTATCTACTTGATAGAACCTTGTCATACAAAAACCGCACTTTGACACCCCGCTTAACCGCATTTTCTATGCTTTGAAATACCGGTTCGGTTGAACTGTCGTAAGTAGCAATAAAAAACTCAATGTGTATATATAGTTTGGCTTTCTTAATTTCTGATATTAATGATTTAAACGTGCCTTCATAGTCATCCAAAAGCTGGATATCGTTCCCATTTATTGGGGGCATTCCGCCTAAGACAGTTGCTAGTCTAGCTAGAGTTTTATGATTGTCATTATCTAAGTTTGCAAAAAGTTCGCGATTGGAATGATTCAGTTCATTAAGTTCTTTCTGAGTCATTATGTCTACTTGTCTTTGACGCTCTCTCCTAGTTTTTGGAAGTTTTGGGTGTCCGAACATATAGAAAAGCACAGCACCGAGGGTGGGGGTAAGTATTACGAGCAGAAGCCAGGCGTTAGCGCTTGAAGGCTTGCGGCGCCGCGGGACAATGAAAAGCATAATTATACGCACTATCCACTCAAATATTAAAAACCCTGTTAGAAATGGAGCAACACTAAATTCCATTGAAACTAATCCTGATTCTGCGTATTCGCAGGTAACTGTTTAGGCGCAATTTTTTTATCAGTTTCTTCTGCCTGTTGCAGAGTTTTTGTAAGTACATCAATGACACTTTTGGCGTGTTCTTTGCTCATTCCAACTCTTGATACAGCAAGTGGATTTGTACCGGCACCTGCTCCTTGCATGAAATTAATAATTACGCCAAAATTATTCACCATTACTTGAATCATGTCAGTGTAGACGATTCGGGCATCCTGTTGAGAAATCAAGACTGCCCTAGACTGTTGAAGCTCACTAATGTCGTCATTAACAAAGTATTTAGAATCATCCATAGGTTCCGTATAGCCAGCAAGTCGCCATAAATCTTTGGCGTCATCGTCAATTAGGTCAAAATGTTGAATAATTAATAAAAGCACATCTTCAGATGGTCGATGTAGGCCGGCCTCAAAATCAAGAAGCTTTTGTTCGTCTATTTCTACCGCACCAGATACTTCGGCGCATGTTTTATTATGCTTTGTTCTTAAGTTCTTCAAAGCAAGCCCAAAACTAGAAAACGGTTGTAAGTCTGATTTTTTCATATCCTAAAATATATTATACGAAAAATACCCCTACCGTAGCAACCAGGGTATAATAGATA
>JAGONL010000022.1 GCA_017993025.1 Candidatus Saccharimonadota bacterium | reverse complement strand
CTGCTGTTGGTTGTACAGCTCCCACTACCGCAGGAGTGGTCGCCACAACTGGTGCTGGCGCATTAATAATCGCCATTACTGCATCAGAATGTGGTTTGCCTGCATTAAACCAGTTAGCAAGGTTCTGCACAGAATCTGGGTTGCCGGCTTGGATTTCAAGAATTATTTGGTCCTTTACCTTCTGAGAGACGTTTAGGGCGTTCGCTAGTCCAATCCTACCATCTTGTGTCGTACCTAGGTTAACCGCTACTGCTGAAGCTGGCTTACCTGCCCCAAACCAATTAACAAGGTTCTGCACTGAGTCTTGGTTACCGGATTGTATTTCAAGAATAATTTGATTTTTAATATCCTGCGACACATTCAGCGAATTAACTTCGTTCAGTCTGGCTGAAGATGTTTGATAAAAAGCCTGCGTATATTCTGCCTCAGGGCGAGATATATTAAAGAAAGCGTCAAAGTCACGTAGTTTCTTTGGGTTGCCCGCCCTGGCATCGGCCTGAGCATCAGCTAATTTCACATAGAAATCGGACATCTTCTGATCTGTAGTACGATTATCTACAGGAGCAGAAGCCTGCGTAGGTGTATTTTGTGGCACCGTAGTATCTTCTCCACCCCTACCAGGTTCCGGTGCTCCCCCCATTTGGCCTGAACCTAATTGCGGGCTGCTAGAAGCAGGGTTGGGATTCCAACCTAAAGCATCAGCAAAATTTTTAACAGCAGAGTCGTTTTGAAGACGGCTACCTAGTTCAGCAAGGGACATTTTTGGATTATTTTTGACCAAATTTAAGAAATACTTCCTGTCGCTATAACCATTAAAGTCACCGTTGTAGCCCGGGAACACCTGTTTCATTATAGAGTTAATATCTTTGTATATTTCGGCATCAGTTCTCTGATTAGTAGATCCAACCGATTGATCTGGGTACATATTAACAGGTGCATCACCGTTTGGTGGTCCATCTGTGTGTGTGGCAGTAGGTGCGACAACTGGTGGTGGAACTATTCCAGCAGCATCCGCATCACTCCATATATTGTATCTTTGGTTTAAACTACTAATAAACCTATTTTCTCTTGTAGTGTCGTTTGTGCCCGCGTAATAAGTACTCATGTCCCTAGATTCCCAGTCTGACTTATTTATATCAGGAATATCGTTGTCCTTAACAATACTTGTTATTTTAGCTTTAAGTTTAGTCATGTCTGTGTAACCGTCAATGCTAGCGTAAAAAGATCTTACTTCTGGATCTACGATTAAAGGAACTTTACCCCAGTTATGTATTCCAGTACCATCATCCTTCGAATTATACTGCGCAGGAACTAAAAATAATCTTTTTAGCTCACTTTTACACCAGTCTTTGAAGTCTTTATCGGCATTTGCGCTCATATTTTTTGTTCTTTCTTTTTTAAGTTTTAGTTTTTAAATTATGGGCTAATACTAGCACTAGCGGTATAAAAAGTCAACGTGTGATATATGTCACATATCTATTTAATCTGAGTGTCTAGAAAGGCTTCTGAGAACTGGGAGATATTACCGTCTAGCACGCTCTGGACGTCTGTTGTTTCACATTTTGTGCGGGTGTCTTTAACCATTGTGTATGGATGTTGTACATAGTTGCGGATTTGATTGCCCCAAGATGCTTGTTCGTTCGGACCCTTAATTTCGCTAATCTTGTCCTGGTGTTGTTCTAGTTGAAGTTGAGCTAGTTTAGACCGCAAAATAGTCATGGCCGTTTCTCTGTTTTGTAACTGCGAGCGTTCGTTTTGGATGGCTACTACTATATTAGTAGGTATATGGGTAATGCGAACGGCAGAGTCGGTAGTATTAACACTTTGGCCGCCTTTGCCGCCACTTCGATATACATCAATTTTTAAGTCTTTTTCATCTATCTCAACGATGTCTGGCGAGCTAACCATTGGCATTATTTCCACCCTAGCAAAGCTTGTCTGGCGTAAACTATCGGCATTAAAAGGACTAAGCCGTACAAGCCTGTGAACGCCGTGTTCTGACTGTAATTTGCCGTATAGAAACGACCCGCCGGTTATCTCTGCCGTTACACTTTTAATACCGGCCTCTTCCCCGCTAGATTGGTCAATAATATTCATACTCAAGCCTTCTGCTTCGGCGTAGCGTGAATACATACGAAGTAGCATTTGTGCCCAATCTTGAGCGTCAACACCACCAGCACCAGCAAAAATGCTTAAAATAACATCGTAATTGTCGTAGACACCAGACAGCTGAAGTTCGCGTTTAGCTTTAGAGAAAGTAGTTGATAATTCTGTAAATTGCCTTTCAATATCTTCTCTCAGTGATTGGTCGTTCATTTGTTCAAGTTCAGCTAAGTCTGCACTCTTTGTTTTTAAATCTTCCCAGAAATCTATACGCTTTTGCAGTGCTGATTGTTCACGCGAAATGTTTTGAGCTTTTTCGTTATCTGACCAAAAATCAGAACCCTGCATGGCATCCAAAAGTTTAGTATTTTTGACTATAAGTTCATCGATTTTAAGCTTATTGTAGGCTGTTACTATCTGTGAGTCTAAGGTTTCAATATCACTGGCCATGATATTATTTTGCCTCCGTAAATAAGTCTTGTAAATAACCTTCAAGCTTTCGTGCTGGAACCAGAGATATAGAACCTAAGACACCCAAACCCCAGGTGTTATTTGCAAGCATTTCTTTAAACAAATCTATACACAGCTTTTTGTTTACTCGCTTTGTGATTTGTGGCAGACGGTTTAGATTAACTACTTCGTCATCTACATAATATTGCCCATAGCGCGAAACAAGTCCGTTGGCGGTCTGCCCTGAGCGCATAATTTTTCCAAGTAGGTGCTTGCGCGCTGACTCAAAATCTTCGTCTTCGATATTGCCGTTTTTGAGTCTCATAATCTCGTCACGTACTAACCGAACTAGTGGCTGACTGTTTGTTTTGCTAACCTGCGCACCAAGCCACCAACTGGAAATATTTTTGCAGTATGACGCCCCAGAGCCCATGCCGTAGACCCAGCCTTTTTCTCTGGCAGTACCGAAAATTCTTGAATACATTGTCTCTGTTAACATCGTAGAGAGTATCTGCATAGCTACTTTTTCTTTAGGGGAAAGATGACGGTCGATGTAAAAATCTAAATACATATAAACATTTGGTACGCTTGGTTTGCGCAAAACTAGCGGGTCTTCAATGCTGTTTGCGGTCTCGATAGGCATTTCAATGCGCTCTGCACCGTTTTCTAAGACAAGTTTATCTTTAAATATTTCTTCTACTTGAGCATAATCTCCCTTAAAGTTCCCGGCTATTATAAATCGTGCGTTAGACAATGTGTGGGTTTTTTTGTAATGCTCAATTAGATCCTTGCGCTTAACACCTGGGAGCAGTTCTACTCTTTCCTGGTCTGTTAGTGACGCTAGACCCATGGCTTGACGGAGGGCTGCGTTTAGATGACGAAAGTGATTATTAGAACGGCTAATTAATTCTTCGCGTACATTGCTCATTTCTGAATCAAATTCTTCTTGTAGAAACTTTGGCGTGCTAATTCCATCAAGCATAAGTCCGACAACACGCTGCCATTCAAAATGAGCTGATTCTACTTCGTATGTAATGTCGTAAACACTTGTGCTGGCGTTGGAGTAAGCGCCATTTTTCTCTATTTCGGCTTGAAAATCCCGAGCCTTAGGAAAATCACGGTTCGCACCTAACAACACGTGTTCCATTAAGTGTGCTGTTTCCCATTTTTGCTTTTCCAGTAAAAATTCGCCCGCCCTAAAACTAACTTCTGCAACCACTACACCTGTTTTAGGGGTGTCTATAACCAAGCCTTTTAGCCCAGATTTAAATGTTAATTCGTGAACTTTGTGTCGAAGCACTACTGTCCTCGCCTTGCTCGGCTTAGGGTGAAGGGTGAAGGGTGAAGGGTGAAGGGTGAACTCATACTAATGTAAACAATTATTTTCTGCGTCGATTGGCTTTACGGTTTTTTCGCTCGGCTTTACGCTTTTTCTTGATAGTACTTTGTCGTTTTGAGGCCGTGGCTGTGGCAGTAGTGCCTTTTGTCACCTTAAAATCTTCTTCTTCGAACTCGTCATCTGTTTCTACAATCTTGTCGGCATTGTCTACAGACCCACGAGCCGCCATTGTTAACTCTGTCTCTATAGGGTTATCTAGCTCTGATTTAGTTAGCGGACGGGCATGGAACAGCGAGCGTACTACGTCATGGCGAAGCACGTTTTGCATGTCCTCGAACATTATCTTTGACTGTCTACGATATTCAACTAGAGGGTCCCTTTGGCCTACTGAAATCCAGTGTATACCTTGTCTTAGGTGGTCCATGTTCTCTAAGTGTTGCATCCAAAGATTATCCATTATTTGCAGATAGATATCACGCTCTACCTTTTGCATAATTTCTTCGCCAAAATCTTCTGTTTGCTCGGCGTAGCGCTTTAGCACTTCCCGCTTTAGTCCTTCTTCGAATTTTTCTGAATCTAAATCAAACAGCTTGTCTAGAACCTTGTCCTCTAGGCTAAAAACATCTTTAAGCTGAGATTCGAAAGCGTCATTATACGAATCTGGTGACGAGACCATAGCACTAGCCTGTTCGCCGATAAACTCTTTAATTTTGCCGGTGATGTTTGCTTGCCGAAGCACTTCTTTTCGCAAAGTATATATAGCAACACGGTGCCTGTTCATGACGTCGTCATATTGAACAACGTTTTTACGAGTATCGAAGTTAAAACCTTCTACTCTTTTTTGTGCTGCCTCTAGACTCTTGCTAATAATCCTGTTTTGAATAGGAATTTCATCGTCAATTTTAAGACGGTTCATGACTGAGCGGATTCTATCGCCTCCGAAAACACGCATAAGGTCGTCTTCTGTAGATACATAGAACTGTGTTTCACCGGGGTCTCCCTGACGACCAGAGCGCCCACGCAACTGATTGTCGATACGCCTTGATTCGTGGCGTTCTGAACCGACAACAAACAAACCGCCTAAGTCTTTAACGCCCTCTCCAAGGACAATATCCGTACCGCGACCAGCAATGTTGGTAGCCAACGTCACGGCTGATTTTTGCCCTGCACCGGCTACGATGTGAGCTTCGCGTTCGTTGTTTTTAGCATTAAGAACTTCGTGTTTAATACCAGCTTTTTTCAATCTCTTGCTTAGTTCTTCGTTGTGTTCAATCGCGCCCGTACCGATAAGAACCGGCTGACCTTTTTCTTGCAAAGTCTTGACCTCGGCAATTATTGCTTCGTACTTGCCATTTTTACTTCTATAGATTTTATCCTGGTGGTCTTCCCTGACTAGCGGTTTATTGGCCGGGACTTCAATGACTTCGAGTTTATATATTTGATGAAATTCCTCTTCTTCGGTTTTGGCAGTACCTGTCATACCAGACAATTTTGAATAAAGTCTAAAGTAGTTTTGGAAACTAATTGTGGCAAGCGTCATTGATTCTTCTTGAACTTCTACGTGCTCTTTGGCTTCTATTGCTTGGTGTAGACCTTCATTATAGCGACGACCTTTAAGCAAACGACCGGTAAATTCATCTACGATAACTATTTCGCCGTCGTTTGTTACAACGTAATCTTTGTCGCGCTTAAACAATGCCTCGGCGCGCAAAGCTTGGTCTAGGTGATAAATAGTACGAATATTTTGTGTGTCATACAAATTTGTTATACCTAGGGCTTTTTCAATGTAGGTGATACCTTCGTCGGTAAGAACGACTGCTCGACGCTTTTCGTCAACTTCAAAGTGTTTATCGCGTTTAAGTTGGCGTGCTAGTTTAGAAAATTGCTCATAGCTAGCACCACTGGTTGCTGACGGTGCGGAAATAATCAACGGTGTGCGAGCTTCGTCGATTAGGATAGAGTCGACTTCGTCTACTATTGCGTAGTTTAAGTCTCTTTGTCGCAGTTGGTCTACTTCGCGAACCATGTTGTCGCGTAAATAATCAAAACCAAATTCATTGTTTGTGCCATAGGTAATATCTGCGCTATATGCTTCCTGGCGCGTGCAAGGCTTTAAATGCCTGAAGCGTGGGTCTTCCTGTTCTTCGTTTACATATTCTGAGTCATAAATAAAACTGTGGTCAGGGATAATAACAGCTGTACTTAAACCCAAAGCCCCATAAATCTGCGCCATCCAGCCAGCATCACGACGCGCTAGATATTCGTTAACTGTAACAACGTGTACACCCTTGCCTGTAAGAGCGTTTAGATACACCGGAAGTGTGGCCACTAGAGTTTTGCCTTCGCCGGTCTTCATCTCTGCCACCATCCCTTCGTGCAAAACCATGCCTCCTAGAAGCTGAACATCATAATGTCTTTGTTGTATTTGGCGCCATGCCGTTTCACGAACAACAGCAAAGGCTTCTGGTAATATCGTATCTAGAGTTTGGCCTTTTGTATCAAGTGTTTTCTTGAATTCAGCTGTTTTATTTTTTAATGCTGAATCAGATAGTTTTTTAAAACTGTTGCTATGAGCATTAATATCTTTAACGCGCTTCTTTAGTCGTTTTAGCGTTTTTGCCTCTGGATCACCAAGGACTTTTTTTACAAATTTCTTCATAGTTTGATTTATATACCCCTTTTATTTGGTGTGGCTCCGAGTTTTTCTAGAATCGCTACCGCAATCCCTAGTTACCACCTACTACTCGTTTGGAGATATTATACCGCAGTTACGGTGTTTAACGCGAGGAGATTATGATAGATTAACAACATAATAGCGAAATAAATTCGAATTTTAGCTCTGAACTACTTAACTCTTAGTTTTCTCGGGTTTAGTTTTCCAATCAAACGTCTTGCACGTGAATTCTTGTGTTTGTCACTGGACTGGGAGTGCTTTTCCTTTTGTTTTTTTAGCTGGTTTTGAAGTTTGGTTTCAACTATATCTACAGCCGCAAACATGTTCATAGTTGTCTCTACAGCTTTTAATCTAGCGCCAGGAATATGTAGAATAACCTCGCATGTACATTTTTTGCCATTTTTCTTGCTAATATCTTCACTTAGCTTTACGTCTGCTCTAACATCTGGGCGCTGAGCGCGCTTAAGGTGACGGTCTAACTTGCCTATCTTTTTAAAAATGTAGCGCTCTAAATCTTTTGTTACGTCTGCTTTGTTGCCTGTTATTGCAATGTTTTCTATCATATTGTTTGTCTTCCTCCCATATATTTTTGTATAACTTGTGGAATACGCAGAGTACCGTCTGGGTTCTGATAATGCTCTATTACGGCGACAAGTGTTCTTGCCATAGATACTGCGGTTCCGTTTAATGAATGAGCCAATGTAATACTACCATCTTTCCGGCGCATACGGATGTTTAAATTTCTGGTTTGAAAGTCTGTACAGTTTGAACAGCTGGTTAATTCACGGAAAGCCCCGTCTACTTTTGACCAGTATTCAATGTCGTATTTTTTGGCTGCTGGAGCACCTAAATCACCACTTGGAATATTAATGACGTGGTATGGAATACCGATTTCTTGCCAGATTTTTTCTTCTATGCCCAAAATTCTTTGGTGCATTTCTGCGCTCTGTTCTGGACTACAAAAAGTATAAAGTTCTAGTTTATTAAACTGGTGCACCCTGAAAAGTCCGCGGGTATGTTTGCCATAAGTTCCGGCCTCACGGCGGTAACAAGCGCTGTATCCGGCATATAATATTGGCAATTTATCTTCGTCGATAATGTCGTCGGCATGTAACCCAGTTAGCGGCATTTCAGCGGTTGCTATCAGCGACAAATCCTCACCCTCGACAAAGTATTCGTTGCCTTCTTTGTCTGAACGAGGTGCAAATCCAGCGCCTTGGGCGGTTCTGGAATTAACAAGGTGCGGTACTGTTATATAGAGAAACTGTTCCTGGGTTACTAATTCTATGGCGAATTGAAGTATGGCGTTTTCTAGAAGTGCTAGGTCGCCTTTTAAGAAATAAAATTTTGCACCGGCAACTTTTGCACCGTTTTCGAAATCGAGCCATCCGCGCGCGGTAGCAAAATCTTGGTGGTCTACCGCTCCAGTAGTTTCGCAATCGCCAAAACGACTGTCTTCTACCCCTTCGCCCTCTACACCGACTGGCACATCGTCAAAGTGCAGGTTTGGTACTTGGTACATTAAACTGTTCAGTTCATTTTTTGATTTTTCTAATAATTCTTCACGGTCGCTTAGCTCTACTTTGAGTTGTTTGCCTTGCTCGATAAGTTCTGCATCGGGTTTGCCGTTTTTCATTCTAGAACTAATCTCGTTGCGTTTTTGGCGCAATAATTCTACCTGAGAAAGCAATTCTCGATACTGAATATCGACATTCAAAATTCTATCAATATCTACATCGACTCTTTTCTCCGCTGATTTTTGTTTTACTAAATCGGGGTTGTCTCTTAGTATTTGTATGTCAATCATAAGTATAGTATACAGTTTACGGTTTACAGTTTACAGTCTTTTTAATATTATACACTGACATTATTAAGTGCAGCTAGCGTTATTAGCCCGCCTGTTAATGCGCTATCATTACGACCTTCTTGTTCATAATACTGGTCTTCACCCTCCCAGAAACTTGTCGGGCAAAACGCTGAAGGGTCGTTATCTAGATTTGCATACAAACCTATTATACCCTCATGGTAGTCGCGGACATTTGCGCCAAGTTGTGTTGGTTCGGATTGATGGTGAGAGTCAACTAGCGAAGGAAATCTTTGAAACGCCGACCTAATAATAACTACACCCGTACTTCCTACAAATACGCTTGGTACAGTATCACAAGTAGGTATTTCTATAGTTTTAATTTTACCGTCAGGCGATAACACCGCTCCTTTACTGCCATTTAGTACGAAAGGAAGGTCTTGAAGAAGAGTCGTTATACCTCTTTCCGTAGAATTTTTTCTAAGCAACCAGCCACTTGCTATGGGCAATATTTGTTGATCTGTCACTATTCCATGCACACTCCAAGGTTTTCTTTTGTATGCAACAGTCTTTGTTACAAGTTCAATATCTGCTGGGATCTTAGCGGCAGTTAGAGATACTGCCACTCTTGATGCTAATCCTAGCAACTGCCTTCTTTTTTCTCTGAGTTCAAGAGCTTTTTTGGTATCGCTAGCTAAACACTCCATAAGCTTTTGATTACGTAAAGCGCGCTCTAACACTAATTCACCACGCCGTGCTTCTATTGCTTCATCGATTCCCATAAATCCTCTTTTCAAGAAAATTATAACATAATACTACTTTTTGCGTTTTTGAAGGGCTTCTAGTGTTAGGGTGGTTCGGGCGCGTGCGTATTCGCAATGTTCACATGGACCGCCCATGGCTGACGTGCCAATTTCTGGCGTTTTGTCGCTGTCTAATACTTTTTTCATGCTAATTAAGACGTCATTTACCCAGTCGCTTGAACCTATATGCGGAAACACATGCGTCTCAAAATCTACTCTGTCATTAAAGCCTTCACGATCAGTAGTGCCAGTTGCATAAACAAAGTAGCCTGTATCGCTAACATCAAAACCATTTTGACGTAGTAGCCACTGATAAACTTCCATTTGCCTTCTATACATATCCTGCCACCCACCTTCAGCACCTAGCGCGACGACGGGTTTGTCCTTAGCGGTAGCTTTGTAGTCTACGACTATTAATTTGCCGGAATCGTCCACCCAGACATCATCAACAGCACCAAAAACATGTAGATTCGTAGACTTATGAACATGAACAATACCAACAAAATTCTCGCGCCAAGTATCTAAATCTTTATGGCTGTACGGGATAGCTTTAATCTGATTATCTTTTATTAGCGGGTGAGGTTCCCCTTTGGCGCGGTAGACATCAAATTCTTTTTTAAACAGCTCATCAATTGCTTTGTTGATATTAAATGGTGGACTTGATGGGCGCTTAATTTTGAGCCTTGCGTCCAACCAAAAACAACGTGGACATTGCATAAATAGCTCTATTTTACTACGTGAAACTTTAAAAGGAGCAGTCTGCCCAGGTTTGTATGGTTGATTCCGCTCTTTCCAATAGTTATTTGCCATACACTTAGGGTATAGGGTTTAGGGCAAAGGGTCTAGTAGGAAAAACTACTGCAACAACGATGCGGCGGTTATGCAGGCGGTTTCGGCTCTAAGGGTGAAGTCGCTTAAGGAGAGGTGTTTAAGCCCTTTGTCTGTGAAAAGTTGCTTTTCACTGTCTGTCCAACCACCTTCAGGACCGACTAGCACGCCCATGGGGCGTGAGGATTGAGGATTGATAGATGAGGAATGAGAAAGGCTGCTTTGCTCGGCTACAAGTAACTCAACTTTACCACTTAGCTCATCTATTACTTTTTCTACAGTTATGGGTTCGCGGATACGGGGTATATCGCTACGGCCACATTGCTCTGATGCTTCTATCACTATTTTTTCTGCTCGTTCCACATCAAATCCGGTTTTTTCTGTTCTTTCGCTTATGATCAGAATAAAATGACTAACCCCGAGTTCCGTGCATTTTTGTAGGACCCAGTCATTTTTGTCTTTTTTAAGTAGTGAAAAACAGAGATATATTTCTTTATTCGGGGTTTTAGATTCCATTTCAGTGATTAG
>JAGONL010000080.1 GCA_017993025.1 Candidatus Saccharimonadota bacterium | reverse complement strand
TTCGTCAGAGTACCGGTTTTATCCGAACATATTACATCTGTAGAGCCTAGAGCTTCAACTGCACTCAAACGCCTGACTAATGCATTTTTGCTGGCCATTCGCCTAGCACCCAGAGCTAAACTTATGCGTACAACAAACGCCAAACCTTCCGGTATAGCCGCCACAGCAAGTGCAACAGCAGCAGTAAAAGCAAATATTACTCTAGCTACAAATTCTTTATCCCTTGCTTCATCTACTAGAAATAAGACAATCACAAAGACAATTGCACAAATTGCCAATATTAGTAAGCCGAGCTTTTTGCCAAGCTCATCTAGCTTGCGCTGCATTGGTGTCTCTTCACTCTCAACTTCGTTTACAAGTGTGGCTATTTTACCTAGTTCGGTGTTTTGGGCTGTTTCCACGACTACACCCTCAGCGGTACCTTGAGTTACAAAAGTTCCGGCAAAAACCATGTTTTTCTGATCACCAAGCGACACCTGCTTTACTATTACATCAATGTTTTTAGTAACTGGAAGACTTTCTCCTGTCAAACTTGCCTCATTAATCTGCAGACTACGAACTTGAATTAATCTAATATCGGCCGGAACCTTGGCTCCTTCATCCAATAGAACAATATCTCCAGGCACAATATCATTGGCGTCAACTTCGATAACTTTTCCATCCCTGCGCACTTTAGCCTTGGAACCAACTAGTTTTTTCAACGCTTCAACAGTTTTCTCAGCTTTGTATTCATTAAAGAACCCAATAACAGCTATAGCAATAACAATCGCAAAGATTAGTAGCGCTTCCTGTGCGCCTTCACTCTTTTCAGTATCTGCTTTCTCAATCTCGTTTCCAGCACAACCTAAAGGTGGAAGGCCGTCAGAATCAGCACCAACGGTAGCGCAATAGCTGGCACTTGGCTGTACTGGGTCTGAACTATTTTCAGTACCTACTAGTCCAACGCCCCAAGATACAAGCGCAGCAACTAATAAAATAATAATTAATACGTCTTTAAACTGACCAAAAAACAGGGCCAGAGGGTTGATTTTTTTACCAACCTTAAGTTGATTTGAGCCAAATTTTTCTAATCGCTGCTTTGCAATTACAGCACTTAAACCATTCTCAAAACTAACAGTAAGTTCTTTTAATACAATGTCAGATTCTTTTTGAGACCACCCCATATATTTTATTGCTCCTGAATACTCTCCATGGTATAGTTAAATTTAAAGATAAGCAATTTAATTTCGGGTGGAAAAAAGTAAATATGAGTCTAATATCACTCCTAGCTAATGCAGATAGCGATATAGAAAGCAAAATTATTTCTTTCAGCCTAAAAACTGTGTTATTTTCATCGTTGATCCTAATAGTGCTAATGCTAATATCCACTAAAGTAGTCAAAAATAAAAAGCTCTTTAAGTTTAAGAAACCGATTTTTATACTTATAATTCTAACTATAGCTATCCCTTCTCTTCTTATGACTGGTTCGACGGTTTATCTAAACACCATTTCAGATTCAAAAGGCCCAGTTCATTGGCATACAGATATTGAATTTTGGGTTTGTGGACAAGAAATAGAGCTAAGAGACCCATACGCCTTTTTAAGTAACAAGGTCGGGACTAGCAGTTATCATGAACATGATGATAAAAGAATCCACCTTGAAGGTGTTGTAATAGACAAAGAATCTGACGCATCCCTAGATAAGTTCATGGATGTTACTGGAGGTTCAATTGATGACAATGAGCTTGTAATACCAACTGAGGAAAGTATCTTTGAAGACGATATTGACGGAGATAAAATACCACAGAACCAGGAATCTATAATAAATCTAGTTAAAAGCTTTTCGTCTAAAGATAGCGACGGCCGAACAATACTTACACTTAATAACGGCAAGGGTTGTAGTGAGCAAGGTTACGCTGAAATTCAAGCCTTTTTGTATAGATACAATAAAGAAGATGATACCTATACGCAGACTAAATTAACTAACCCAGCTAGCTACACGATGAGAGACGAATCCACGGTTCCTCCAGGAGATTGTCTAATAGTTGAGTTCGACATGGTTAAATCAAAAACTGACAAATTATGTATGCAATACGGTGTTAGAGACTCCGTGCGCTGTGTTGAGTTTGGGGTTTCCGCCTACAATCCAGACCTATGTAATATAAAAGAGATTCAAAGTAGCGAATTTGACGATTTTGTTAATAAAGTAATCCAAACCGAGGAGCAATAAATGTTAGATTTACCTACTCTAGGTTTGATAATTGGGTCAGCAGCAATCGACTCAATAAACCCTTGTGCAATCGGGGTACTGATTCTTATGGTTTCTGTTGTCTTAGGGCAAGGTGGCTCTGCATCAAGATTGCTAAAAGTTGGAAGTGCCTACATAGGCGCCATATTTGTCACTTATCTAGTGGCAGGTTTGGGACTGGTATATTTCTTTTCAGCCATACCAATAGTCATTGCTGAATACTTAAGCATAGCTGTTGGATTGCTTGTTATCGTAGCTGGTATTCTTGAGATTAAAGATTACTTTTGGTATGGAAAGGGATTCTCTCTACAGATACCAACAAAGTTTGCCAATAAGATTCATGATTGGTCTACGACAAACAAAAGTATGTGGGGCGTAATGCTTCTTGGTGCTTTTGTGGCTGCCGTTGAATTGCCTTGTACTGGTGCGCCCTACCTGGCTATAATTACTATCCTTAGAATTGACTTTAATATGATAGCTTTTGGACTTATGGTGCTATATAACCTCATATTTGTAGCCCCTTTAATCGTTATCCTAGGAATGATTGTTGGTGGTACAAAAATTAGCGATGTTTCTAAGTGGAAAGAAGACTCTAAAGGAACAATGAGATTATTTATGGGACTTTTGCTCGTGTCACTTGGCTGGATACTAATATTAATTGC
>JAGONL010000002.1 GCA_017993025.1 Candidatus Saccharimonadota bacterium | reverse complement strand
TACATCCTCTAGAGTTACTTGTGATTTGACCAGGTACCTATCAGCACCTAGCTTTTCAGCACGAGCCTTGTCTTCTGCTTGAGATAGCGCGGTCATCATTATAACTTTAACGTTTTTAGTCTCTTCGGTAGTTCTAAGGATATCAAGCATGTCAAAACCGCTAATTTTAGGCATCATTACGTCAGAAATGACTAGGTCGGGCTTTTCTTTTATAGCTACAGATAAAGCTTCTTCGCCGTCGCGTGCAGAAACAATATCATAGCCTTCGGCCATTAAACGAGCTTCATATATTTCTCTTAGGTTGTTATCGTCTTCGACTAGTAGTATCTTTGCCATGACTGTTGTTCTACCCCTTTATAGATTAAAGCTTATGCGTATTAATATTATTGTACACTGTTGTTGCTGATTTTGCATATAAAGCCAATTTTAACCAAATCATATCTTTGTACTCTGGATATCTTGTTGTGAATTAGATTCTGTCTTCTGCATTGCTAATGCCTTGTCCGCGGAAAGTCTAGGTAGGTTTATGTAGAATGTGCTGCCTTTGCCAAACTCGCTCTCCACCCAAATTCGACCGTTATACAAATCTACAATTTTCCGACATATATAGAGTCCTAAACCGGTACCACCAATAGTTCTTGTTGCCGAGTTATCTACTCTGTAGAACTTCTGGAACAAATGCGACTGGTCTTCTTTTGGTATGCCCGGTCCGGTATCTGAAATATGGAACTGTACTACCTGGACGTCGCCGGTTATCCCAATTGATATTCTGCCGGATTCGGTATATTTGACGGCGTTATCGAACAGATTGGTTATTACTTCTCTTATGCGGTCTGGGTCTACGTGAACGAACAGAAGAGGTTTGATTACTTTTTGTGATACGTCAACGCTCTGTGAGTCTTTGCGCTGTTGTGACCCCATCAAAAGTTCTATTAGCAGACCCTTTTTCTCGGCGCTGAAACGTAGGTCGTCAACGAGTTTTTCTACAAAATCATTCATTTCTACGACAATAGGATGGCTAGACAGTCTACCATCTTCAGCCCTGGCGCTGGTAAGTAGATCTTGAAACAGTTTGCCTAAATGTTGAGTGCTGGAGTGGGCCTTTTCTAAATAACTCCTGGCTTTAGCGTCGATATTAGCGACTTTTTCGTTCAAAGCCAGCGCCAAATAGCCTTCAATTGCCGCTACTGGCGTGCGCATTTCGTGGCTGGCAGTACTAATAAAATCTGCACGCTGTTTGTCTTCTTTTCTTTGCTCTTGAACGTTACGAAGTATAGCCACAGCACCGGTCACCTGCCCGTTTGGCTCAATCAGAGGCGAAACACTGATGTCGACAGAAAGTTTGCTGTTACTTTTCTGGCCTATAACAGCGGTGTTGTCCCTGAATATTTTTCCAGTAGCTAGAACTTTGTGCAGTGGGTGGTCTTGGTCTTTTAAGCTTATGCCTTTGTCATCTACGAACTTTAATATAGAGCGATAATCAAGCCCAATAACCTCTGCTTGTGACCAGCCCGTCATGTTTACGGCGCCAGGGTTAAAGACGTGTATTACATTGCTAGCGTCAATTAAAATAACACCATCATCAATGCTGTTTATTATTATGTCGGCTTTTTGTTTTTCATTCTGAAGCGAGCTTGCAATGCCCGTGCCCGACCCACCCGAAACTTTTTTACTAAATAATCCCATAGTTCAATATGCTTATGTCTTATTATCTGTTTTTTCTGTTGGTTTTACAAGGTTATTTATGGGATAATGAAAGCACAAAATGGATTTTGCAATCACATTCCTTCTGACTGTTACGTTTGTTAGTGTCTCAGCACTGTGTTCTGGATTAAACGTGGCATTATTCGCCCTAGACTTAAAAGACCTCGAGAGAAAATCTCAATTAGGCGACAAAAAGGCCCGTAGAGCATTATCTATACGCAAAAATGTACACTTCTATCTTGCCGGAATATTGGTCACTAATGTAACATTTGCTTCGGCCACTTCTGTAGTATTAGCAGAATCCATTAGCGGTGTTTTGGCGGTGGTTATTAGCACCCTAGCATTAGTTATCTTTGCAGAAATCACACCACAAGCCATTGCGGTCAAGAATTCTATTTCGGCGATAGCTTTTTTTGCCACTCCTATCAAAGTAGCCAGCTATGTCGCCTACCCTATCACAAAACCGTTAGAATTGCTCCTGGATAAACTAGTTGGCAGTACGGCTACGGCCCTACACTCTCGTCGTGAGCTGCACCTTCTTATCTCTGACCACCTTGGCAGTGGCAGTGAGCTTGACGACAACGAGGTGGAAATTGTCCAAAACGCGTTACAGCTAAGCGAAAAGCGCGTATATCAGATAATGACACCGCTTAAGCACGTCTATTACATTTATGATGATGAGGTTATCGACGGTAGTAAAATTGATGAACTTAAAGACGAAAACTGGTCGCGCATACCTATTCTTAACAGAGAAAAAACAATTTCTAAGCAGTTTATAGTGCTAAAAGAACTAGTAGATATAGATTTTGACGAACGAAGCTTTGATTTGTCAGAAGTTAAAACTCATAGGGCTAGAACTGTCGGCTCGATGACAGCGCTAGACACGATGTTTCGTAAATTTATTGCGGCCCGCTCGCACATGATGATAGTTGAAAAAGACGATAAAATTGTTGGTATTGTAACGATTGAAGACCTAATAGAAGAAATAATCGGCCACGAAATAGAAGACGAAGGCGACGACAGATAATACAGTAGTTACTAGTTACTAGTTACTAGTTACTAGTTTTAATGTAAAATCCGTATCTGATTTTGTATGGACTTAAGTCTTTTTCACTCCTACCGTATACTTCATCAAAATCCACAGGCCTCTCGGCGCCTTTGTCGTCAATAATAAATGTCTGAAGTACTATAGATTCGTCTGTATAGGTTTTGCGTAAGTTGTCGTATTCGCTACAAATCTGAGCCCTGGAAGGCTCCTGGCCTACGTTTTGTGTCTCTAACTCTTTTGTCAATACAAAACCCTGGTCCTTTAGACCGTAGTAAACACCACCCGCTGTATCGCTCAGCTCAACATAGTTTATCTGAGTACCACAGGCAGATAGTTTGTCGTAATCATTAGGCTCTCTAGACACGGGGACCGAATAGGCTAAATAGCTACCGTTATTGATTGCATTTTGGAAAGACCTCTCGACATTTAGGCTAATCCCGTATGAAGCTACGAACGATACTATCAGAAGCCCAAATACGTGTTTTGTATATTTTGATTTTTGGGCCAAAGAAATTAGAAAGATAAAAGCCAGCAAAAACACCAATACTATCGAGTATGTCTGCGTAGCGTTGCTGTAATCAGAAAATATAGGGTTGTCGGCTAAGCTAGTATTTGCCCACTCTCCATAGGTTACCTTTCCCAAAGTGGTGTCCAGTGTTTGGCTTTCTAGATTTGGTTGACTATAGAAATTTGCATCAAACATCGGGAGCGAAGAGATAGTAAGTCCAACTGGTATCAGCATCAGA
The DNA here is from genome assembly GCA_017993025.1 of Candidatus Saccharimonadota bacterium. Lineage (GTDB taxonomy): Bacteria > Patescibacteriota > Saccharimonadia > Saccharimonadales > SZUA-47 > JAGONL01. Next base: position 37,349 of record JAGONL010000002.1, on the reverse strand, counting down.
AAAGCAAAGCCGTAGTACATCTTTCTTCTAAATGAATTTGTCAGAACCGTCGTTTTAAATCTGTTTAGTAGAGGCTTTGTTTTTGACCTGGTGGCGTTCTTTAACCTAGTAATTAGGCCTTCTCCGCCCTCATAATCATCACCAACCATCTCCGTAGCCTCTACAGCTGTAGTTTTACTTATCGTCGTGGTTTTCCTCTGTGGTAGTTCTAGCAGGATGTCGCGCAGAGCGTTTTCAAGCTCTTTATAAATTTTTTTGTCTAGTCGATATTTTTTCTTGATATTTTTCAGATATGACTGGAAAATTACTTTTGCTTCTACAGAGACGACAAACTCATTGTTGCCTATTTTGATAACTTCATTTTGTTTCTTCACTGTATACCCCCTAGTACTTTGTTGATATTTTTCATAACTTCTCTCAAACTTTGCAGTTTTTCCTGGCCCTCGCCGGTAATTGTGTAGTACCTCATCGGAGGTTTACCCTTTTGTATTACCCATCGTGAGCTTATTAAACCCTGGTCCTGCATTCTTGACATTAACGGATACAGCGTTCCTGCTTTTGTTTCAAAGGGCGTCCCTTCTAACTTAACAAGAAGTTGTGCCCCGTAACTTTCCTTATGCTCTAGTGTAGCCAGCACGGCAAAGTACAGCATGCCTCGCACAATCTGGTCTTGGTCATTAGTATTGCTCATAAATATACTATTACACACAATAGTATATAATTTCAAACACTTTATTAATTTATGCCATACTTGAAGATATGATTAATCAAAACAAATTTTTTAATATACCTGGCAATATTGATGCCCCACTGTGGCGGTATATTGATACAAAAAAGCTTGAATCACTGCTTGAAACTGGCTGTCTGCATTTTACACGCTCCGATTTGTTAGGTGATGAACACGAAGGTTCTACTACTAAACTTACTATTGAGGAACGAAAAAACTTTTATAGAGGAGCAAGCGAACATACAATAAAATTTGGCTTTCCTAAATTAGGAAAGGATTGGGGTAAGTGTACATATATAAGTTGTTGGCATTGTTCAAAGAACGAGTCTCTAGCAATGTGGGAACTCTACCTTCCTATTAAAAATGGAAGTAATGGGGTTGCAATAAAAACAAGTATCTCAAGGCTCAAAAAATACATAATTGAAACAGAGAGAGATTTTTACCTAAACCCTGTCCAGTATCTTGATTATGATACTGACACAGTATCAGAGGGCAATGCATTCATACCATTCTTCATTAAGCGTGACATACACCAACATGAACGTGAGTTCAGAATTCTTGTTGCAAATCTTGAAGATTTACCTGCTGTTTCTGCAGGTACAAAAGATCCTATCAGAGGAATATTTATACCCGTAATTTTAGACAAATTAATTGAAAAAATTATTATTTCACCATTCGCTAATCCAGCCACAGTTATATATATAGAAAGGTTACTGAAGAAGTATCATCTGGAAGAGAAACTGGAAGATTCGACAACTAAGAGAACTCCTGAATTTTAGCCAATAATGCGTTAATCGTTAATCTGATTCGTCATCCTAATTATCATAATAATCAAAACTTTGGTGATCCCGGCGGGATTTGAACCCGCGATCTCCTGGATGAGAACCAGGTGTCCTAGACCACTAGACGACGGGACCGAACACCAGAGTTTTGATTATTAATATTTGAGAACCGATGTCCTACCGACGTTCCGCCGGCCCGAAATTTCATGACTGAAAACAAGTTTTCATCAGAAAGTTTCCTTGCATACCGCCACTGGCGGTCTTCACTTTAGACGACGAGACCTCGTCGAAGCTTTTGTGCCAGTCTCGTTTTGCCCAGAGACTGGTCAAAAGCTTCGACGTTGCACAAATCTTCTCCTCTAAAATTCATAAACACTGACAAGCGGGTTTTTGTGAATTTTTGTAGCTACATAGGCTACTAAGAGAATATTTTAACAGAGGTGGGGGTTTTTATCAATATCCCATGTTTAGTACTTGATTGACATAATTCACTAGTTCTTTAGGAGTAATTTCAGCTTTAATTAAATAGCCGTCTGCCATTTTCTCTATTTTGGCTCGTGTTTCTTCTTTTTGGTCCAGGTTTGTAGTTATTATTATTTTTGACGTCATTGCCGGTTGAACGTGCTCGCTCTTCATCTTATAAAGTAAATCTACGCCGTTCATGGTCGGCAACATAATATCTAGCAGGATAATGTCGTAGTGGTTGTTTACGGCCTGTTTTAGCGCTTCTTCGCCGTCTGCCACTGATGACACCCTGAAACCAGCTTTTTCCAGTGCCCTTGTGTAGAGTTCTGATATGAACCTCTCGTCCTCTATTACAAGAATACTAGGTTGAACGTGTGATGTTGGGTGTGTTGATGAATCAATCATAATTATTGCCTGTTTAGCGAGTGGTTTTTAATCCAACCATGCGCTCCTCTCATAATACCATCCTGCCCGCCGGTTTGTTCGTGCTTAAGATGGTCAAATGCTTGAATTGTGAAAGTAAATACACTGCCTTCGCCTTCTTTAGAACGAACCCAAATATTGCCATCGTGCGCGTTAATAACAGATTTGCACAAGTACAGCCCAAGCCCGGTACCACTTACCTGCACGCTACTTTTGTGGCTTCTATAGAATTTCTGAAACAAATCAGGCATGGCGCTGGCTGGTATTCCAATCCCAAAGTCCTGAACACTGGTTTCTATTAATCCTTCTTGGTTTAACGAAGTTGAAATAATAATTTTGTCAGAGTTACCTGAATATTTAATTGCGTTATCAACCAGGTTGTTTATAACTTCGTGGATGCTTATTCTATCAACGGCAACCGGTGGGATTCCCTCGCCGACATGAAGTTCTATGTGCTTACCGTTTACTCCCGCCCTGAGCGCTAGGTCGTCAACAGCCACTTTTAATATTTCTGCCCAGTTATGTTGCTGAAGTGTCAGAACAAGCTGATTCTCTTCAATCCTAGCAACGTTTAGAATGTTTCCCACAAACGCTGTCAATTGTTGTGTGCTGGCCTGCATTTTGTGCATAAAACCTGTTAATTCTGGGGTCAGCGTAGGTCCGACTTCGTCCTCAAACACCTCTACATATCCCTTTAGAATCGTTAACGGAGTTCTTAGCTCATGCACGGCCATGGCCACAAAGCTGATTTCTTGGTCGTCGCGGGAATACTGCTCTGTTCTGTCATATATACATATCATAGTTTCTGTACCGCTTTGATTTTGTTTGCTAAAGCTGGCCACCAAATCAAATTGTTTTATGGCATTGCCGTTAGGGTCAGTAATCCTAACTCTTTCCCACAAACGTACTCCGTTTATAGAATTTTGTTGTTGGTTTTTTAGCCATGCCTCAAAAGTTTCTTCGCTTTGAAAAGCAAGCTTTACTGAGTCATAAAACGGTTTTCCTATTACTTGCTCAGGAGTAAGACCAATGTAATCGCAGGCGGATTTGTTGATGGCTGTAACGATCTGTTCGGAGTCAATACCAAATATCGGTAGTCCTACGTGATCCAGGATAGACGGAGTTATTGCTTGCATCCCTGCCGTGGCTGGGCTTTCAGCTGACTTCGGGATTCCTGAAACCACAACATCGCTACTTTGCTGTGCCATGCTAGCTAAATCATAGACCTGCATTGCTAGCGACGCTACAAGCTCTCTGCCGATGTTTAAATTATCGGTTTGTGGCGCTGTACCACCTCTAGAGCTGTGGCCGGCGAATATAATTGCGTCAGCAAGAGTGCTGAGTGGTTTAGAGGTTGTGTTTGTCGCTAGGTAGGTTGTTAACAGCACTATTAATGCAGATATTATCGCCCATAAAGTTATAGAAATTCCGTTGTCACTACTGAAAAACGAAGATAATATTATCCACACTATACCGCTACTAATTACCGCAAAGCTTATATATCCAGCAAGTATGATAAAAAGTTTTCGGTTGTATTTTTTGCTGTAATCCACGTTGGTTTGCTTTCTATTTAGGGCGAGTAAGTTGTGCGTCCGTCCGGAATCGCTGTAATCCATGTTTGACCAGGTTGAAGAGCTATGTCTAATCCCGCAGCGTCTTTAAACGCCAGCTCTGCTTTGTCGCTGGCTTTTGTCCACGTACCTTCTTGTACGACTCCGTTTTGGAAAATAAGCACTTTGCCCGAGCCGACGTTGGCATAAGTGCTGTGGACGCCGTCTGCATGGATTCCGTAGCTCATAACTAACGCGATAACAACTGTAGGAGAAATTTGCTTGCCGCTCTTTTCGTCGTTGTGTGGCTGGCCCGCCATAGTGCGTTTATAGACATTTGCAGCGGCGTCATAGGTATAGCTGGTGTTGTACAGCGGGCTTGAGATATTAAAAGCAATTGTGTTTGCTGGTGCAAGAACGGGCGGTGTTTCTGTGGCTACTTTGTCTTTTTCGTCTACGACGGCAATTCTGCTAAACGGGACAAATGTGCTGGTGGTGTAGCCCTTAGAATTACGCAGTTCGTCAAGTCTAGCCATGCTGGTATATACGTTGTGTGGAGCATACCGGTTACTAACTCTATCAAAATATTTGTTGCCGTATGTGCCGTGGTCCATATCTTTAACCCCCAGAGACTGAATAAGTGCCAATGCTTCCCCGCTACCGCCACTGTGGGTGTAACCGGCGTCAAATCCGGCTGCCCAGCGTACATAATATGGTCTTGCAGACCGTATTGGTCCAATATAGTCTGGCTGAGCTTCCTGGAAAAGTGCCAAAAACCTGGTGATTCCACCCTCGGCAATCGCCTCAAAGACAACTCCAGCATCGACTAGCCCGGCTTGTGGCCGAGCATCAACGCTGTTTTCTATCATTATCCCCGTGACTGCCCTTTGTGCTAATGCCGGTTCAACCTGCACCCCAGTTAATGGCGACGCAAGTGTTGTAGGTGCTGGCGGTACGTAATTAGATGTTAGCTCCGGCACTGGATTTGGCTCGGCAGGCTCTGGGGCAAAAAATTGAAAGTAGGCAATGCCTGCACCGATAAGCACTAACCCAATTCCTAGAAGTATGCCTAAATGTTTTCTTGATGGTCTTTTTTTGAAGAAGTTTTTGAATCCCTCTGAACTAAAATTAAAGCGCTTAGTTTTAGTGACATCCGTGGTCTGAGTGGGTTTGAAGTTGTTAAAATCGTTTTTATTTTCCATAATGCTTATATTTATAATACTCTATTTTTTCAGAAAGACAACACCGGTGATACAATGGTATAAATGAACGAACAACTAAAACAACAAGTCATCGAAATTTTGACACAAAATCGTCAAATTGAGCCAAGGACCGCCGTAGAACAAAGATATCCAATGCGAAATCTGCCCGTCGGTGCAGAGGTTACGCGGTTTTGCCCATCACCCACCGGGTTTGTCCATATTGGGGCGATATTTACCGGTATGATTTGCCAATATGTCGCCCATCAATCTGGTGGTGTTTATATCTTGCGTATTGAGGATACCGACAAAAAACGCGAGGTTGAAGGTGCCAAAGTGCTAATAGCTACTCAGTTAAACGCTTTTGGCATTGCACCAGACGAAGGACTGCAGGCTGACGGTAGTGTTTTAGGTGAATATGGGCCTTATGTACAGAGTGAGCGCGCAGACATTTACCTTGCCTACGCATTAGATTTGCTAGAAAAAGGCCGTGCCTACCCCTGTTTTGCAACCACAGAAGAGTTGCAGGAGGCCGTTCGTGACCAGCAGTCCAAAAAACAACGCCCTGGCTATTACGGTAGTTGGGCATTATGGCGTGATAGAGACGATTCTGACGTTAAACAGGCTCTAGAGGCCGGAAAACCCTTTGTACTGCGTTTCCGCTCAGAAGGAGCCCATGAAAAGCGCATAGAGTTTGAAGATGTACTGAAAGGTCATATGGTTGTGCCAGAAAACGATTTAGATGTACCGTTAATCAAGTCTGACGAATATAGACTGCCTACCTATCACTTGGCGCATGTTGTAGATGATTATCTAATGAAGGCTACTATTATTCTTCGTGGCGAGGAGTGGTTGCCGTCAACCCCACTACACATTGAACTAGCTGAATCTCTAGGCATTAAGCCGTTCCGTTATGCGCACACACCAGTTATTTCTATAGTCGGCGTTGAAGGTGGTAAAAGAAAACTATCCAAGCGTAAAGACCCAGAGGCGGACGTGGCCTTCTGGCAAAAGTCTGCCTATCCGCTAAAAGCTATCAAAGCTTATTTGTTAGGTTTAGCAAATTCAAACTTTGAAGATTGGTATCGGGATAATCCAGATGCCGATTTGGCTGATTTCCCGTTTAGCCTTGAGAAACTAGCGTCGTCCCGTTCCCCGCTACTAGATATGAAAAAGGTTGAAGATTACGCTAAAGACGAAATTGCCCGAATGCCTCAAGTAGATTTTAATGCTGAGGTATTGGCTTGGACCAAAACTCACCACAAAACACTTTATGATGTAATGACGGCAGACCCAGGCTACACCAATGCAGTTTTGTCGATTGAGCGAGACGGCGATAACCCGCGCAAAGACATGGCAAAGTGGTCCGATGCTCCCGACCAGTTCGGTTACTTCTACGACGATATTTTTGAAATGAATATACTTCCCGGAGCTATGTGCGATTTTGAAGAAGAAGTCCCGGCAGATGTTCAAGACGATGCGCGCAAGGCATTTATGGACAATTACGACCACCAAGCCGACAAAGACGCTTGGTTTGAAAACATGAAAAAATCTGCAGAATCTGCTGGTTATTCACTGGACCGCAAAGAGCTTAAAGAAAACCCCGACAAATACAAAGGTGGAATATCTGACTTTGCCAAAATTATCCGCGTCTCGCTAACCGGTAAATCCCGCACCCCCGACCTCTGGACAATCTGCCAAATCATGGGCGAAGAACGCGTCACATCAAGACTAAGCTAAAAATAAATTTCAAGCGCTTCGCTTGACCCGCATTTTTAGATTTTTGTTGTTTGGTTTGTGGCTTTGCCCGCCACACCAGGCCTTCATTTCTTTTGTCGTAAAGAAACGAAGCAAAGAAAGCGACAGCCTGCTGAAGATACATGACTAGTTCCAAATACCAGTAACTTTCGCTTGGCAAGAACGACAAGCGTCCAGTAAACAATTTCTGAAGTTATGTGTTTCTGGATTATCTTGCCACTGGACTCGAAAGTCACTGATTGGAACTAATCAGTAATTCAGGGGCTGGAGGGCTACAAGTGCTCTGTAGCTACATGTCTTTGTAGCTAGTCAGCCCTCTGTAAACTCCTGAGAGACAATCAGAGCCTGGTCGAACTCTGGTATGTAGCCAACCACCCTCTGAAAAACTGATGAAATCAATCAGGCATGCTCGAATCAAGCGACAAGCTAATCCAAAAGCATACTTAATTTAAATTGCTTATTGGACGCTTGCGTTCTTGTCGCGCGAGTATGTCTGGTACCTTGATTTTAATCACGTTTCTTCAGTCGGGTGCGGGGTTTTTGCTATCTTTTTCACCTGTAGGAAAAAGATAGTCGGGGGTGTGGCGCCGAAACAGCCACTTGTAGCTAGATTCTTGATAAAATTACAAACTAAGATTAGTTTTTTATGCGGAACTTGCGCCAGATAAGACCGTCAAGTAACAGGTGGCTAAAATAGCCAGTAACCGCAGCTCCGTAATAGATTGTAGAAATCGGTAGACTTGCACTGTCATATAGGTACGGTATTAGTAGTATCGGCAGTGGTATAACAATCATTGCCCATTTTTTGTGTGTCCATCCACGGTGGTGGCCAATAATGGGTAGCATTGATATTAGCCCTAAATACGCAGCAGCCACTATACTACCTGCCCACAACAGCAATATATCTAGAGGAAACACAATACCAAAGAATAAATCCTGAGCTTTGCTGTTGGTGTCTACATCCGGGAAAAGCCCAAAAAGCGTAGATATAACAATCACAGCAAATATTGCTTGCCAGTCGTACAATAGACCTGCAGCCTCAGCAAATCTCTCAATCGGTACATAAGATATAACTCCGTAATATATAATCCCCGCAACTGCCCCACCCGCTACGTGTCCTTTGTAATTAGCCATAACTACAATTGTACATCACAAGAGACACTGAAATATGGGTAATAGGAGGTTAAAAGTATAAGAGTTCCAGAGTTAAAAGTTCCATAATCATAACACTGTAACTCTTCAACCCTGCAACTTTAAACTGAGGCTAGTCCCTAGATGCTGGAAGCGATGCGCACAAGTTGGTCGGTTGTCATGTCGCTGTTACCTTCAACCTGATACCAAACACCGTTATCTATCCATGTTGCGTTTGATTCATCATAAATATATAGAGTTCTACCACGGTCTAGATACGTCTGGTACTGCTTGTTGCTTGTAACTACGTAGTTTGATAATAGTGCATCGCTGTTCCAGTTTGTGGATCTTTGAGTTACCGTATATTCTCTGTCGTCAGTGTTTGAATCAAAAGAAATTGTTACTTGTCCTGGACTGTATTTAATTGGACCCTTAAAGCTAAAACCAGAGGGGCTGTATCCAGGCATGCTGGCGTCAAAGCCTGCACGTGCTGCCGCAACCCTCATAGATAGATTCGGTACATTCTGTATTGCAAAAAACCCACCAAGTAACACTCCGGCTAGAACTGTAGTGCTTATAGCCATTGCCCGGGCGCTTATACCCAGTTTGTGGGCTAGTTTTTTACGTTTGTTCTGATGCTGGGACGGCAGTGTTGGAAGTTCATGGCTAGTTGCGTTTGCAAGCCCTCTTTCCAGCATCATGCTTGTAGCTTTACTACGACCACCACTGTTGTGCTCAACAGCACTTGCATTGTGACTAGATATTTGTGGTGTTACAGATGAGACAGTATATTGCTCTGGCTTTTTAACCTCCAAGGCTTGAACTTTTTTAACTACTGTAGAGCGGTGCTGAATGTCGCCATATCTAGACACGAAAGGGTTCTTTTTAACCTCAGATGCGCTTTTTTGCATGTGTGTTGATGCAACTAGTGTTGGCTTAACAAGTTGGTGCTTTGATACGGGTTTCGGTGGTGATAATGGTTGAGTCGCCGGCTTTTTGACTACTTGGCGCATTAATGTTTGTGATTTCTGAACAGGTTTTTTGTGATGAGAGGCTGGTGCGTGAGCTATGTCTGCATGATGAGTTCTTTTAACAAAGCCATCTAGCACCACTCCGCTTTTAGGTTGGGGCATCTTTGCGTTAACATTTTCTGACTCTTGCCTTTGGTCTACGATAAGCCGGCCTGTAACTGCGTCGTATTTTTTGCCGTTTATTTCAATAACGTCTTGATGTTGTGTGCCCACGTATGTTTACTCCTGGAGTCTTTTGTTTGTTACCCTATGCTACTATATCGTATCTCTTATGCGCTAATTTCGCAAGGTAAAAATGAGCAACATATGACATAATTGAGTATAGTAGGACACCCAAACAAAATATGGACTATTTAGACCCACTTAAAAAGCGACGAAAAAAAACTAAACTGATGATTATGTACGTGCTGATTGGTATTGCGATAGCTATTGCAACAGTTGTTTTTGTGTATTTGATTAACGGTTATTCGATAGATAGGCAAACTGGTGAAGTTATTCAAAACGGATTGGTGTATCTAGATAGCAAGCCAGAATCTGCAGAAATTTTTCTTAATGGTCAAAAACAACGTGGACGAACAGACGCTAGGTTGGTTTTGCCAGCAGGATCTTACGATATTGAACTACGGCGTGATGGTTACAGAACCTGGAGCCGAAACCTAGCGCTAGAGGGTGGAAGCCTGCGTCGGCTTACATACGCACGGATGGTGCCAGAGGTTCTGGACAGCGAACTTGCCATCAATATGCCCGCAATCCCTAATATGATGTCGCAAAGCATAGATAAAAGATGGTTAGTAACTTCTTTTACAGATAATCCGTTATTAATGCGCGTTATTGACATAACTAAAAGCCAGTTTGACTATATTAATCTGCCCCTACCATTAGGATTGCTTGACACAAAAGAGCCCGGCACCTGGGAGGTTATTGATTGGGCAGATGACAACAAGAACTTCCTTGCCGTTTACCGTACTGCCAGCACTTCAGAGTACGTAATAATTGATAGAGAAGACGGTACAAAATCTAAAAAACTAAAGACCCTCTTCCCTACTGTGCCGTATTCAGAAGTTAGTCTACGGTCAAGAAAAAACGATTTGTTGTATTTATATGACGGTACGAGCAAAACTCTATATCAGGCCGATACGCGCGACGGAATTTTCAGTGTTGTACTGCAAGACGTGCTGGCTTATAAAACGTTTGGCGACGACACTGTACTGTATATAACGTCCAAAAACTCTGAAGCCGGAACCGTTACTGCTTATCTTAAAAACGGAAATGATACCCATAAAATACGCAGTTTTAAAGAGAGCCCAAAATATCTTCTAGATATGTCCAAGCTAGGAGATGCCATAGTACTAGGCATAAGTTCGCCAGTTGAGAATAGAGCAATTATTTATAACGACCCTGTTAATTCCCTTAAAAACAACGACTTCTCTTCTATTCCCGTACCAACAACGGTTCTGCGGGTAGATAATCCTTCAGAGCTTGAGATTTCCGCAGATTCTAGCGTTATTGTAGTCCGTGGTACGCAGACTCTTGCTAGTCATGAGTTTGACGCTGATAGGTCATACAGTTTTAAGTTAGAAAACCAAATAGACGAAGGCACAAAACTAAATTGGATTGACGGACAACATTTTCTACTAAGCATCGCCGGAAAACAGCTGATGATAGATTTTGACGGAAGTAACCGCTATGATATGGTATCTGCCAACGGTCAACTAGGAAGTTTTTTCAATAACAGCCACGACTTTATGTACACAGCCGTCACCGGCACTACCGTAGCAGAGCCATACCAGCTAATCCGTACATTCATGCGCACGGCTGAGGATAGATAAAGAATAACGACTTTTGAAAAATCGCCAAGCTACAACGGGCTTTTCGCGCCCATACCTACGACTCTCATTTTTTAATCGCAAAAAACGAGAGGCAAAAAAGCGACACCCTATTGAAGATACATTACTCAAGACAGATACCACCCACTTCTGCGCATTAAGAACGCAAGCGTCCAGTAAGTAATTCAATGGTTATGTACTTCTGGATTTGCTTAATGCTTGACTCAGAAGTGGCTGATTGTCATGAATCAGTATTTCAAGGGGTGGTTGAGCCACAGTAGCTACGTAGCTCGTGCAGCTAGGTCAGCCTCTGTAAACGCTTAAAGACAATCAGGGGCTAGGCGAATCAAGCCCTGAGCCAAGTCAAAAGTACTCAGTTATTAAACTCACTTTTGACCGCTTGCGTCCTCAGGGCGCGACTAGGTTCTGGTTAGTTTGTCTTTAAAGATGTTTCGCAGATAGGCTGCGGGGCTTTTGCATACTTTTGCGCCTGTAGGGAAAAGTATGGCGAGGGGTTTAAGGGGCTGGCACTAGCCCCTTTGCTCGCCTGTAGCCGAAAAGTAGTGTCGTCTGCGAGACGACTAGAAGGGCCAGATTCGCGACCATAAACTTGGCGCGTTGCTAGGAAGCTTGTCTACTTCCTCCGCAGTTACCGGAATGGCCGTGCTAGGTTTATTGCCTAGAGGGTCAGGCGATATCTGCTCTGCCGTTATTATTAATCTATTTATAGACGTACCAGGCGGGTCACAGGTAATCAGGGTAATTGTGTTCGGTTTTTCTTGAGTGTCTAACACGGCAACATTATCTGGTCCTACAACTTCTTTTTTGTAGACTTTATAGGTGTAACGAATACCGTCTTTTTGAACAAAAAATGTATCCTCTGCTTCTAGTTTTTTAAGTAGTACAAAAGCAAATTTATACTTACCGGAGTTCAGGATATTATTGCTAGAATGCCCAACAATCGCCACGTTTCCACTTTCCCCAGGGTTTGGGGTGCTGGCATAGTGCACAACCCCGTTTTCAAGCTCTGACTGAACCTGTTTTTCGTCAATCGTAGTCATGCCAAAAACAACAGGAACTTCTAGGTTAATTTTAGGAATAATAATTTTAGACTCCGGACCAACATCCCCTGTTTGATTACCGATTATAGGTGTGGCAGATACGTTTTTGCCGGGGCTTATAAATGGTGCGATAAACACCTCATTAAAGAAAGTAAACGTAATAATTAACCCAACCAATGACGCTAGTCCCAACCCAAACAAAAGTGATTTAAAGTGATGGACAGCAGTTAGCTTGCCCCCTGCACTGACTTTGTCATAGAGCGAGTTTTTGATTTCGCCAACTGTACGAGTGTCTCCGGGGTTTTGAACAGCGAAAATTTTAGGGGCTTTAGATTTTTTATGTGGTGCTGGGGTGATCGATTTTTGTGTTTTCGGTTGAGCCATTTCAAATGCTGAAACTTGACCCTGATTTTCATAGAATTCTTGCCAAACCTGGTGCTTTTCTTCGTCAGGAAGTCCACTGTAATATTCGTGCCACTGAGTCTGAATATCGGCTAGGGATCTGCCTGAAGTCGATAAATTATACATAACCATTTGGTGCTTAGAGCGGTGCTTGCCTGCCTGATACGATTCTATAGCTTCTGTTTTAGCATCTGGTTCTTTTTTGTATAGATTTGCCAGTTTTTGGCGCACAAGTTCAACTGCAGGATTGCCTTTTGAGTCAAAAAGCTCTAAAGTTTCAGATTTTGTCTGTTGTATTTCTGGCTTGTCCTGTTTCAGCGAGTCAACAAAATCGTCACCATCTTCTGAAGTGTCATTAAGCTTCAAAACTCTATTTGCTGGATCTTCGTGGCCATGAACTTTCTCAGCAAGCATTGCAGTTCTCGCCCTAAGTTCTGCCAGCAAATCATCATCGGAGCTATTGTTTGTATTATCGTCAGCCATAATCATTAACAGTATAACATTTCTCAGGCTAGCACTGTTCAAATAGGCTACAATGGGCTTTTCGCGCCCATACCTACGAACATACGACTTTTGCCAGTCGTGCTAGGCCTTCATTTCTTTGGTCGCAAAGAAATGAAGCAAAGAAAGCGACACCCTATTGAGAATACATGACTCATGACAGATACCACCCACTTCTGCGCATTAAGGACGCAAGCGTCCAGTAAACAACTTTAAGATATATGTTTCTGGATTTGCTTAATGCTTGACTCAGAAGTGGCTGATTGTCATGAATCAGTATTTCAGAGGGTGGACGGGCTACAGGGCTTTAATAGTTTTGTTTCACTTAGGCGTTAATTCCAACTACCTCATAGTTTAAACGAATCACACCTTTTTTCTCTTTTAGCTTTGAAACTTTAATCTCACCAATTTCCGAGAGATTTTTTACGTGAGTGCCACCGCATGGAATACCAAAATCTTCACCATACATCACTACTCGGCCTGGCTTGTTTTTCGGAATATTCTCGGGTACGTGACGACATACAGTATGCATTTCTTGCAAAGGCATGAAGCGCAGGCTTGTTTGGTATGCGCTCTTTACAAACTCATTAGTTTTTTGCTCAATACTTGATCGGAGTTCCTCTGCCTTTTCGACATCCCAAGTTCCTGAATATTCTATTGCGCATAACTCTGGATAGTGTTGTCCTTTTGTAGCAATCCAATCGAGTTCAAGACTGTCAACAGCCATGTCAACAACGTGTCCACCAGAGTGCAATCTAGTGTTAATTATGCGTCTTTCTGTATCAACACTGCAGTCTACATCTTCTCCGACCATAAACATTCCGCCAGCCAGTGTGCCTACGTGATGTACATTGCCGTTTTCATCAAGTCGAACTTCTTCAACAATAAGTTTTAAATTACCAGAAGATATTTCACCCTTGTCCCAGTCCTGCCCACCCCCACGCGGATAAAAGCAGGTTCTATCAAGCACAATATCTGCTCTGCCGTCACCCGTTTTACCTATATGCTCTACAACAGCAGCGCAAGTTACAGTGTCAAAATCCTGTAAATATAGTAATTCAGTCATAGCATTATCCCCTCTGTTTTATTATTTTCTTGTTTCATATGGTTAGTCTACCAAATTTTAGGCAGTAGTGTTGTTTCATGCCGTTCATGACGGATATCCTCCTGATCCATAGTTAATAACATCGTAAACCTGATCGTAAATGGTATTTGCCTCATCGTTGGTTAGACTTCGATTAAGATGTCTTAGTGTTACTCGTACAAGCAGATTTTTTTGATCTTTAGAGATGCCTAGTCTAGTACGTACTTGTTCTGGCAGATCTTTGTAGCTTGTTTCGTTTAGAATTTCTACACTTTCTAAAATACCTGCTCGTTTTCCAAGTGCTATTCGGATATCTTCATTCACATCTTCTTCAACGTATCCCTCCGGTACACTGTAGGACATGTCTCGAATTATAGCCGGTTGATGTGACACCTCTATATATTTCGAGAGATCTTTCATTTGAAAAGCAATTTTGGGATTTGAAGATCGCAAGTATCGAACATCGGGAATATTTTTTAGTGTCATTGTAAGACGGTCCAGACCCATACCAAGTGCCCAGCCCGAACAGACACTTGGGTCTAGGCCAGCTTTTTTCATGACCTCATCTCCTACTAATCCGCATTCAAGTATTTCTATATCACGATCACCTAGCACGGCATTTACTTCTATGCCTTGTTTTGTATACGGGTGTGGTGAATCAATGATTCTCAAGTTCCATCCTGGTGATGCAACAGATGCGATATCTTCAACAACATGAAGTAGATCATCCTTTGCGATGACTTTTACCTTATCACTTCTTACAATGCGCCACATATCTAACATATGTACTTCACCTACATGCTTTTTATCTGTGACGTCTCGTCTATAGGCAAGGCCTGGAATTAAAATAAGCACGTCGCTCCAAGTGCTATCTTTAGCGAGGCTACGCAATATGCCCGGAATTTGTGCTGATGTGTGGGTTCTTAAAACGTGAGTACTGTCTATGTAGTGGGTATAGGCAGACGAACGACTAATATTGTCGGCTTTGATACACAGATTATCGTAATTATCCTCCGTAGTTACCGCAGGATTGTTTCGATAAACCCGCACATCGGAATTGGGATGAGTTAGACGCATACGGTCCATGATCATATTTGCTAGGATACCAATCGAATGATTGGTATCCTGCGTTAAGTCTTTAATGCTGAGGTACTTCTTGAGCTCAGTTTTTGTTATTGGTTTAATGTACATTTTCATACTGATAGTCCCGATCTGCTCATATCCAGTCGAACCGACTTAATTCCCAGTAGAATGCCGTTTGCCCTTATATCTAGGTCATTAAGCGTTGAGCGTTGCTCATAGGCCTCAGGCAGTTCTTGATCAGGGACAATATTAATCGCTTGCTGTAATATACATCCAGCAATTTGTAATCCTATCAGGTTGTCACCATCCGCTTCTAAACGATCTTGCCATTCCTGATTCATGTTTCTTTTGTGTGATCCAAAACTAGGAACACCTTCCACCGGACGACCGTTGACCGACATACCAATTAATCTACCGACCAACAATCCGTCACGAGTTGTACTGTACATACGACGCATGAGTCTATCCGTTCTTAGTAATTCGGGTCTTCGACGTGCTTTTGTTGGGTCGGCAATCTGCAACTGAATAGTGTGAATTTTTTGGCCAAGCTCTACTTTCAGTAGTTCTTTACCCTCATCTATTTTTACTTTACCCTTTCTAGTGCCAGATAAGTGCCACTGATGTGGTTCAGCAACACGCTCTAGTAGTTCTTTGTAAATTTCCATAATTTTCTCCTATTCTCCTAATATTTTTAAAATTAAAAACGACCGCTTTTGGTGGCGGTCGCTCTTGTGATTATTTATGGTCGTTTAATACGTTCTAGGAGTTACCGCCGGTATAAATGAAGTAAAACCAAAGAATACGGCAGTTTGCTGTCGAGAAATGTTTAAGACTGCCTTTAGGTTAACTTTGTTCATAAATATACTATAACACACTAACACTTAGACTACAACTCTTTGAATCTTACCCAATAGTTGCCCTTGCAGCTCCTCCAGCCCCTGAAATACTGATTAGCTCCAATCAGTGACTTTCGAGTCAAGCTGTAAGCTAATCCAGAAACATACATTATTTAAATTGTTTACTGGACGCTTGCGTTCTTACAGCGCGAAAGTTGCTGGTATCTGGAACTAGTTATGTATTCTCAGCAGGCTGTCGCTTTTTTGCCTCTCGTTTTTTGCGATTAAAAAATGAGAGTCGTAGGTATGGGCGCGAAAAGCCCATTGAAGCCAGCGACTTTACGAGTCGAATTCAAAAAAATAATATATCAATCTCATTTGGTGCCGCCCGACGGACTTGAACCGTCACGAGCATAAGCTCACAGGATTTTGAGTCCGGCGTGTCTACCATTCCACCAGGGCGGCTCCAAATAGTATTGATAAATTCGCTAGTTGTTAAAATTGGTTTTTAAATTATTCCACCAGGGCGGCAATCCTCTGATAAGTATAGAGGTGAAGCCCTGGATTATCAATCCCTGTTATATTAATAAGGATAATTTTTGACTATAATATTATTTGTGAAGCATTTAATATTACTGGCCGTTGGGCTTTACTGGTTTACTATATTCTTTATTCTTGCAAAATGGGATATAGACAAGCGTAAAACAATTAGCGATCATATGGCGTCTGGTACACCAAAGAAGATGTACACAGCATCCACCCTCATTTATATTCCGATAATATTACTTTTTCTGTGGTCTTGGTTTTTGCCAACATTATCAGGTAGTATGTTCGACTATATTTTAGTTATTGTTGCCGGTATCTGTCTTATGCTGACATCTATAATTCCCAGAGAAGGTTCAAAAGCACTTCCACATGATTTACTGGCTAATGTCTTGGGCCTCTCTCTTTATATATTGGTAGCCCACTTGGCGTTTAGCTCAACTTCTGGTTATGTTAGGGTAGCTTCAATAACTATACTCGCCTCAATCTTGCTAATTGCTACTTTGCTAAGAGAAAAAGACCATAGAAACTATCTATTAGCACAGATTTTGTACTATGGCTTAATGCACGTTCTTATAATTTTCCTGACCTACACGGCGTGAATGCTTGAAGTTATGGCTTCAAAGGCATGACCTAGGTTTTGGAGCCAAAAAACGCTTGCTCTGCCTGCTGTTTCTACTCGCCAAATTTTGCGGGTATCTTTGGTGGTGCTGACCTGCCCTTTGCTAGCTGTAAATATTAAATCATTATGTTTGGTTACGATAACTGCGCAGTGCTCTAGGGTGTATTCGTGTAGCGCTTCTGCAAGCTGTACTACGGACATACTAAGTATTATTGGCGTAATTGTAGGTGTGAACATAAAAAGCTTTTGTAGCTGGCTTATTGATAAAACAATTAATGTATCTGGCCTATCACTCAAATCTTTGGGTGTTTCTTTAAAAAAATCTACCGCGTCCTGAGTTATTGTCAGTAGCCCACTATATTTTTTGACAAAAGCTTCAAACAGAACAGCCGTTTCGCTATTGCGACCAACGTCACCAGCCAGTAATGTGCAGTCGCCCCAATTACTAGACGACAGCAGGCTGTCTAGGGCTTGGCGGGAAAAACTGCCGCTAGGCGTGCTTGGTGCAAATTCCGCATCGGGCAGTAGACCTTTTACAATTTTCTTTATAGCGTCCGGCATCAAAACACTGACGGACCCCACCCCCGCCGACATTGAGGAATTATAGGCTATCCCCGGCGCGCCAAAGCCGTGCGAATTACCACCAATTATGCAAAGCTTGCCAGCTCCAGATTTTGACTCTGGCCTACTCCATAAAATATCTGGGAAAAGTGGTTCTGTTCCCTGTTTAAGCCAATAAGTATGTTCCATTTTTTGGCTCCAGCTCGTAGATTACGTTTTTGCGCTCTACAACAATCTTCCACCCTTTTCTCTTGGCCTCTTCAAATAAGTTGTCTTCAGGGTTGAACGCAATTGGGTTTTCTACCATTTTTAGCATCGATGCGTCGCTAAGGCTGTCTCCAACTGCATAACTATCTTCGTAAGTTAAGTTGTGCTCTTCTACGAACTGTTTGATAAACTTATCTTTTCTATCAAAGACGTTATCTACATTTCCAGTTAAAAAACCGTCTTTTTCATGATAATTTTCACCTACAGCAATATCGAAATTAAACTGTTTAGTAAACTCCTGCACGGCATACATCTCCGAACCGGACAGTGCAATTATAAAATATCCTTGTTTTTGAAGGTCTAAAATTAACTGCCGAGTATAGACGTAGACATTTTTTGCACTGTTTTTTATCACTTCGTCCACTGCTTTTCTATATTCATCTGTCTTTAGTGTTTTCATATTTTTAAAAAGTACATCAACAGATAAGCTTGTGTATTCTTTGAAAGCATCCTGATGTGACCTGTGCAGATAGTTTGTGTATTTTTTATCAAGCTCTTCGCGATATTTTGGATCTAAGTTTTTATTTGCAATTAGCTGGTCGACTATCTGTAAAAATAAAGCATTTCTAGCAATAGTGCCGTCAATATCAAATACCGCAAACTTCCTCTTCATGAGTATTAGTATATAGTTGCATTAACTTATTGGCAATTAACTCATGAACTAATAAATTAACAAATTAACGATTTATTAAAATAGGTAAATACAAAACCTAAAGTACTAAATTTTAAAAAGCACTAAGCTATAAATCTAAAAGTAGCTACCCATTTTCCGTTTTCTTTTTTCCAATTTTTTCCAATTTTTTAGAATTTAGTGCTTAGAATTTAGAATTTGCGCTTAAACATTCACCTGTTTAAGCGTGTATTGTCCGTTTTCCTGAACCATGCCATAAACCATATCTTTGCGCTCTAGCACTATCATCCAGCCTTTTTCGCGGGCTACTTTAAACAGCGCCTGATTAGGGTTAAACACAATTGGGCTGTCTACCATTTCAAGTACGCTTATGTCGCTACTTGTGTCGCCCACCGCAGTACTGCCCTTTTCGTTTAAATCAAACTTCTTGATAATCGTGCGGAGTATTTCAGCTTTACTTTGAGTTAGTGCTTTTATTTGACCGTTCAATTTGCCATTTGTCTCTATATAATTAACTTCGCCAACCCAGGCATCAAATCCAAGAGAGCGTGCAAGCGTGCTTACTGCCTTGACCTCAGAACCTGAAATAGCTATTAAAAAGAAATTGTTGCGTTTCAGTGTCTGCAAAAGTTCGCGGGTATAGACGTAGGTGTTGCTAAGTGACATCTTAACAATCGCGTCTGTAATTTCGTTATAATCCTCTATCCGGAGTCCGTCTGGCATGGCTTTAAACATCATATCCACGGCTTGTTTCATGTAGTCGCCAAAGTTGTCGTCGCCAATTCTTTGACGGTAGTCGTGCAACATCATTTCTATTTGCTTACCGGTACCAATGTCTAATTTGCCTCTAGTTACAAGTTCTCTCACCATAAGTTGTAGCAAGCTGGTTCTGGAGATAGTTCCATCAATATCAAATACTGCAAATTGTTTACGCATACCGCACCTCGCCGTCAACCCTGCCGAACAGCAAAGCTGTCCGCGTTGGTTGCCTGATGTCTATTTTGGCCTCAGCGTGCGTGTTTTTCCAGCTCGCCGTATGTGTCATACGTCTCACTGTAAAAATCGCCCACTCCAACCAAACTAGCTCATCCGAGGACGGTATGCGCACCACGAAATAACTATTTATTAGTTTAATCACTAGATTTCCACCATTAGTATTTATTATTATAGCTAGAGCTAACGAAGAATTGTATTGATAAATAAATAATATTATGTTATAATAAAATAATGAACACACCAAACGTCCCTACCCCTGAAGTGGCACAAGAGTCACCACAATTTACTGCTGAGATTCAGTCAAGACTTGGCAATACTGCATTTTATGCAACTGGTGCTGCCCTTATAGGATTTGACGGCGGTTTCTTTGGCTCTAGAATATTTACCGAAGAAATACCTACTAATTTTATGTACGGCGGATATGGTGCGGTTGCTGCAGGTGCACTTATTGGTGTGATAAGCTTCTTACGTCACAGATAAGTAGAGCTAAAAAACTCAGGAAATTTCAATGCTGACTGGGCAGTGGTCGGACCCCATAACGTCTGGGTGAATGTTTGCGTCTTGAATCCTGTCTGCTAACCTGGCGCTTGCCATCCAATAGTCTATACGCCAGCCAACGTTGCGCTCTCTCGCACCGCCCCAGGCTGTCCACCAGGTATAGGCTTCTGTAGTATCTGGATAGAACATCCTAAACGTGTCTATAAATCCTGCAGAAATCATTTTGTCGAACCCTTTGCGCTCCTCTAGTGTAAAGCCGTGCTTGCCTTCATTTTCTTTAGGTCTCGCTAAATCAATGGGCTGGTGGGCAACATTAAAGTCCCCGCAAAATAGTACTGGTGCTGACTGCTCTAGTTCTTTGACGTGCATCAAAAACGCTGGGTCCCAGACTTTATGACGTAGTTCCAGCCGCTCCAATTTGTCCTTGCTGTTAGGTGTATAAACCGTTACAACCCAGAAGTCCGGAAACCGTACACTTAAAACCCTACCCTCTTTTGATGGGTCGCCAAATTTGTCCGGGAATTTAAAAGACTTTTGAACTTTTTCAGAGAAACCGTTGCGCACCTCTATAGGTTTTTCCTTGCTGAATATCGCCGTGCCGGAATAGCCTGCTTTTTCAGCACTATTCCAATATTCATCGTATTGCGGTAAATCAACTGGCGATTGATGAGGTTGCGCCTTTGTTTCCTGCAAACACAATATGTCTGGGTCGTGTTCTTCAATAAATTTCTGAAATAGGCCCTTATTCCACACTGCCCGAATTCCATTTACATTCCAACTATATAATTTCATAAAACTAGTATATCCCTTTTATGAAGCAACTAAGACAAATATTTTTTAGAAATTTCTGCTACAATATAAATTAATGTATAAAAGAATATTGCTCAAAGTTTCTGGCGAGCAACTAGCCGGCGAGCACGAAACAGGGATTGATCCAAATGTAGTTGCATGGATCGCAAGCGAAGCTAAAAAAATTGTAGAGTCAGGTTGTCAGTTAGTGATAATCGCTGGTGGTGGAAACTTGGTGCGTGGTGCGGAAATGGCCGGCAACGGAATTAAGCGCGTAACGGCTGACCAAATGGGGATGCTAAGCGGTTTAATCAATGCTATGGCAATGACGGACATTTTTGAAGCAAATGGTGTCCCAACCCGTTGTCTAAGCAATATCTACGCTGAACAAGTTGCAGAAAACTTCTCTTTTAGATTAGCTGAAAAGCACCTAGAAGGTGGCCGTGTTTTGATTGTAGCTGGCGGTATCGGGCGCCCCTACTCTACCCACGATAGTGCAGCAGTACTTGTCGGGTTAGAACTTGGCTGTGAACTTGTAATCAAGTCAACCAAAGTAGATGGTGTATATGATAAAGACCCAAACAAATATGACGACGCTGTTAAATTCGACACTATTTCCTACCAGCAAGCGCTAGAAAATCCAGAAATCAAAGTTATGGACAAATCTGCAATGGGACTAGCGGCCGAACAAGGCGTAAAAGTAGTAGTTATGAACCTGCATGAGCCAGATGGTTTGATTCGACTAGTAAACGGCGAACACGTCGGCACACTTATCAGCTAGTTAAGATTAAATAGCAAAACTTCTGCTAATGTCTCTATCTGTATCACGCTTTTTAAGCGTCTGTCTCTTGTCATAGTTTTTCTTGCCTACACCAAGCGCAATCCTAAGTTTTATATATCTACCCTTTGTCAGAATATCTAATGGCACCACTGTCCTGCCCTGTTTTTTGGCTAACATAATCTGGTCTATTTCTTTTCTCTTTGCAAGAAGTTTGCGGTTTCTTGTGACCTCTAAATCCTCTATCGGGATGCCTTTTGTGCCGTGGATAGATGCATTTATTAGGAACAGCTCGTTATCTTTAACGGTTACATAAGCACCCTGCAGTTGCCCGTGCCCCATGCGCAGACTTTTTGCCTCACGTCCGTTTAGTTCAATGCCTACCAAAAAACCATCGTCCAAATTATAGTCAAACCTTGCGCGTTTGTTGCGTATGGCTTTCTCTTGAGGTTTTTTTGTGGCTTTACGTGCCTGCTTGCTTTTCATCACTTATATATTAACAGAGGTTATGTTTATTTACAAATAGTCTTAAGTATGCTATAATAAACTAATATGGCAACAACAGTAAAAGGACCAAATTTTCAGATAGAGTCAGATAAAGCTATTGTTGGGCTTGGTCACAGTGAGCGAAAGCATGTTGGTGAATTTCTTGCCCGCACTCTTGATGAACTTGGTATCTTTCGTAAAATAGAAATAGTGACACTAAACAAGAGTGCGGGCATGATAGGTCGCAAAGCACTAAGACGAGAGTTAGAATCCAGTTTTGTTATAGGACACTCTGCTTTTATCACTAGAGTCCAAAGAGCTTTGCAGGTTGTTGCTATAAACCCTCCTGAGCCAGTATCACTTATTAATCTAGCAAAAAGAACAAAGGCAGTCATGGATGATCCAATTCGAAAAGAGCATGGAGCTCACAAAACAGGTATTGCTGACATGATAGGTGCTGGATTTGAATTGGCACGTAGTCCTTTGAGTTCTGCCAGAACACCAATAATGATTAGTAGAGGTTATTCTACAGTAGAACAGCTTGTTGCGAGAGCAAATGACTTCCCTGCAGGAAGAGCTGTTGTACACTCTGCGCTAGATAGTTTTGGTTTTGCAGACCTTGCCGATATGGATCATGCATCTAACAATGGTGTTACTACTGTGGTGCTTCCTAACCACTACCATAATGAAACTTTATTTGCTCCAAATAGGCTGGTAAGCTTACTCACTCCGACCATTTTTCCACACATTACTGATGTTTAATTAGCGCAGGCGTTCAAATTCAGATTTTGCAGTGTTCCAAAGTTCTGGTGCGTCGCGTTTGGTTTTCATGTGGTACCACCACTCTACCCCCCAGACATCTATTGTGCGCATGCCAGTAGCCACCCCGTAATCTATACGGTGCTTTAATCTCTCGGGGCTTAACGATTTGTACAGTTCTTCAACTGGTGCGGTTTTCATGCTCATGCCTTCTGGCAACCAAGCCTCTGTTTGGAGTTCGTGAATAAACAAATCTCTATCTTGCACTATCTGACTTCCGCCAGCTAGACCCGCGTAAAACCACGCCGGAAATGGATATTCAAAATAGCGCTTAGTTAAAGTTTTGTCCCACACTCGCTTGTAGATACTTACTGCATATTTGTCAGCGACTGGTTCATTTAACGGCAAGCCAATCGCGTTATTGCTACGGCTAACAATCACCGGATGGTCTGGGTCTCTGGCCTTTACAAAATTAAACTCATCAACCAACCTTTCACGGCTAAAGTCAGGACATTCGCCGAAAACACTCAAGAAAAATTCGTTTTCTAGCTGATATTCTTTGAGAGCAGGGCTTGATTTGTATCTGTCTATCACCTCGCCCATAAAGTTCTTTAAATCAACACTCCATTCACTCATTGGTTTTTCCATTGCCCAAGCAGGACCATGACATTCTGGCCAGCGTGGCTGACGCAGTCCAATAGCCAGTGATATTTCAGCTCCAGCTTCCTCCGCCATGGCAAATTGCCAGTCTAGTTCTTCAAAATCGTAGACCCCGGGAGTTCTTTCCATGTCCTTCCAGTAACTAACAAGACGGAAGCGTTTAAGACCAAGGTCATTTATCATTTCACCAAATACTTCTTTGGGGTCTAAGTCAAAGTAGC
The DNA here is from genome assembly GCA_017993025.1 of Candidatus Saccharimonadota bacterium. Lineage (GTDB taxonomy): Bacteria > Patescibacteriota > Saccharimonadia > Saccharimonadales > SZUA-47 > JAGONL01. The sequence continues at coordinate 13,679 of JAGONL010000002.1, read as the reverse complement.
GCGCATAGTTTGGTACAAATGTCGCACCCATAGTTAGGGGTACGTCTTTTTGAGTATAAATATACCACTGAGCTACACCGTACATAGCGAATGTTGGTGTAGCGATAATAATAACTACCCATAACGCTATTTTTTTAGCTAAACTATTTGGTCGAAGTACAGATACAAATTCAACCAGCTGGCTTTTGAATTTATCAAAACCGCTTAATTTAGGCTGTTTCTTGTGTTTTTTGCTCATAATTATATATAAATTGCTTATGTATATTTATATCAGTTTCAACCCCTAAAAGCTAGCTATAACAATCCCAAAGCAGAACATACATTTCTCGCTACGCCTCAAACGCAAAAATAGTAGTTTTCCTTCGCACCTTATCTAAGGATAAGTCTTGTCGGAAGAACTACTATTTTTGTCGTCTGATCCATCATCGAAAAAAACACGTTTTGCTTTGGGATTGCTATTGTCTGATATGCTTATATTTAGTAATGACAGCCAAACTATCTATTTCCATTGTAATCCCGGTATATAACGAAGAAGACCAAATTAAAGATTGCCTAGATTCCATAGCACGGCAAACTGTACCCCCGGATGAGGTCATCGTTGTGGATAATAACTGTACAGACAAAACAATTGAAATTGTTAAGCGATATCAGTTTGTGCGAGTTATTACAGAGAAAAACCAAGGCCGGGGCTTTGCTCGCAGTGCGGGGTTTGAGTCGGTTAATTCAGATATTATTGGGCGTATAGACGCGGATTCTAGAATTGAATCTAACTGGGTAGAAACTGTTTTAAAGAGCTTTGAAAACGACCAAGAACTTATGGGGCTAACGGGAATAGGCAGAACATCCTTCTTACCTGGTTTTCAGAGAATTAAAACAACTTTTTTCTCTCATAGCTACTACTGGTATGTTCGAGCAGGATTTCAGACAATAACGATGTGGGGAGCCACAATGGCCATAAGGCGCAGTGCTTGGGCAAAAATATCGGATAAAGTCTGCAATGATGACAATTTGGTACACGAAGACCAAGATGTGTCGCTGTGGCTTGCTGGTGCGGGCGGGAAAATAGTTCAGAATAATAGTTTGCGAATCACTGCTAACGGCGCAGATTACATGAATATCAAAAAGGCTCTGCACTACCGCGCGCTATATGTTTCAACCAAAAAAATCCATAGAGATAATGGCAATCTAGGGCGAGCACGGAGAAGTAATCACAATATTGTCACTCACATTGCAGGTGTATTTGGTGTCTATGTTTTAGGTGGCCTGATCTTGCTTCTAAGTGCCGTGTTATTCGTAATCCGCATGCCGTTTAAATTATTTAAATAAATAATTTTAGGTTGTTGGAAGCAGTTTTCTTATCTCGTCTTCTGAAATTTTTGTTCCGTCAACTTCGATATATTTTTCGTCTGTTCCTGGTTCCTCCAAAATATCTGCAATTCTGTCAAACATTCGCTCTGATGTCTCGCCTTCTGGGATAAGGTTTTTGTCTTGTTCTTTAACACGGCGTTCTTTGGCTAGTTCTTTTGGTGTGCACACCCACCATAGTATTACGTTGGCATTATATTTTTTGGCCAAGTCGTATTTTTCTTTGCGGTGGCTGTAGCGATTAAGGTTAGCATCATATATTACGTCATGCTCTGCCGCTAATAGATGTTCAGCGCTGTGGTCAATTAGAGCATATAAATCATCATGCTCTTTTTGGCTGAAGGTCGGTTCGGGATAAATAATCAGTCTATAATCGTCGGAAGATAGTCTGGCGGCTTTGGTTAGCTTCTGCAAAACTCTTGCAAGTGTGGTCTTCCCGGCTCCTGGTAGCCCCATAAGTAAATGAAGTGTAGGCTTGTTCATATATATCAGTATAACACCAGTAGTCTTAGAAGTAATTTCAAGGTTAATATGCAAATTCAAAGCACTAAGTACTAATCCGCCAGCCGGCGGACTAAACAAATTAGAAAAACGAAGTAAAAAATGGAAAGCCTTTGTAGCTTACTCCAGTCTCAGCCCTTCTTCCTTCATATACCCCACCCCCTAAACCCTAGATTTAAAGTTATATATAAAGTATAGTACTATGGAAACGTAAGCACTATAGATTATATATAACTAGGAAAAATCGAAATGAAAGACCACCTAACAGAAAAACAACTACTCATGTTACTCCGTGGATTTTTTGTGCTTGGAGATAGTACAGTTTTAAAGATTCTATTTGAACTAGAGCGTTATGGCGAAAAAAACTTTACGGAACTGCGCGACCAGCTAGGAATTAACCCGGCTACTCTTTCTAAAAAGCTGAGAATACTAAACGAAGTAGGCCTTATATCGTCTGATAGAACTCACGACCACCTGCGGGTTTACTATGCTATCTCTAAACACCAAAAACCATTGCGTCGTTTCTTAGACGCCTTTGAGCGCCTGAGTGGCGATTTATAGACTAAAGCTACTCACCAACTGGAAATGTAAAACTGTTTCTTGCGCACGTCTGCTCTAGAAAGACCAAAGTTCCTGAAATCGAAGTGTTTGCAATGCTATTTGCTATGCTTCCCTCAGCAGCGACAATGTCTCCGGGTTCTAATGTTGTTTTAGCTAACGTATCGAAAGAACCTTGGTCGTGCCAAACCATGTCCCCGCTATTAAGTAGGCCTGAAATCATCGATATTCTTCCAAACATTGTCCGAGGTGAAATTACTGCTCTAGGTGGCAGAATCACGATTCGTCTGTTTGTTGTAGAAACGCCAAAAATTCTGTCTACCGTATCTGCGTAATCATTTAGATTTTTTGTTTCTTCAAGTTCTGGGTCAAGTAAATCAACTTCTATATCATGTATATCGTGCCTAAGCCAAGCTGTTAATGCAGTTTTGTGTACCTCTGGCTGTGAGGCTCCTCTGTGGGTAGTTGGTGGATGAATATACGCTTTGTCAGACCTTGACCTAAAGATAACACCTTTACCAAGCGAAATAGCACAAGCTGGATCTATAGAGTGAGGATATTTTGCTCCAACGACTAATCCTTCAGGTGCATAAAAAAGCTCTGGATTCGATAAGTATAACAGTGGCATCTTCTAATTATATCACATTTGTCAATAATAATCAAGAACTACTTGATTAAACTAGTAATCGATACCTTTATTGGCTAGGAATTTGTCGTCGAAGTGGTGTTTGATTTTGGTCATGTCTGTTGCAATATCGGTGTATTTGAGTAGTTCTTTAGGGAAATTCCGGCCGGTTACGCAAATGCTAGTTTTTGGTGAGCGTTTGGTCAGTAGATTTTCAAGTTTTTTCATCGGTAGTAATCCGTCGTGAACCGAGTTGTTGATTTCGTCGCAGATAACTAGGTCCCAGTCGCCAGACGTGGCTTTCTCTATCGCTATATTAAAAGTATCAAGCGCAGCTTTTTTGTGTTCTGCCTCCGTGACGTTTTTGGCGCTAATATCGCCAGCATTATAAAAGCCCCTTCCCCCGCGAAAATAGAATAATTTATCCCCGAACACTTTCGCCTCTACAACCTTGTCGATAAATTTGGACTCGCCTGTTTCCCAGGTTTTAACAAACTGAACATAAGCCACTTTCCAGTCACGACCAAGTGCACGGGCAAGAAGCCCAACGCTAGCGCTGGTTTTGCCTTTACCGTCGCCGGTGTAGACTAATACAACTGATTCTTTGGTTTCAAAATCTTCAAAGGACATTCTCTATAGGGTATAGGGTGTAGGGTTTAGGGTCAAGGGTTTTAGCTACAATGAAGTTGAAGGTCAAAAGTCGCAAGTCAAAAGTCGAAAAGTCGAAAGTTTTAAATTATAAATCTAAATCCGCCAGCCGGAGGACTAAATTCTAAAATTTAAAATCTTGCCCCTACTTCAAATATCAATTATCAAATATCAGATATTGTATCTCTACCCTATACCCTACACCCTAAAGTCTGTACCCTGTACCCTCTACCCTCAACCCTATCCCCTATTTAGCTTTTGGTTTTTGGCCTAGGCCTACAAGTGTCACAAATAACGTTGCTATGATGCCAATTGATATAGAAAGTATGCTGATGATCGGGGCTACGCTAAAGCACGCAAACCCGGCAATGAGAAGTATCGTAGATGTGAGAAGTACAGTTGTATCCTGCTTTTTTGTAATTAGCCAGATAAAATAACCTACAATAAACACCGAAACTATAAAAATAGGAATCTGGTAAAACCATTCTAGTTGGTGGGCTACAGCTTCTGCTGTGGTTGAGTGGTCTTCACCGGCGTGAGCAAAAAGTAGATTAAACATGAGCCTATTGTACAACAAATATAAAATTAAAAAATGAAATGTTAAAACAAAATAATACAAAAGTGTGAAATAAATCACATAAACACTTGTCAGACGGAGTCCCTCTTGATAGAATATAGATAAATATGAAAACTTTCGCCGACAGGTTAGTCTTGCCGACAGCACCGATGGAGTGTTTATGTTGAGTGTACTCAATTTTTTTGCCTCTGGTGATAGCGGTATCCACGTATCTTTGAAGGCTGAAAAGATATTTGAAATTGGCGGTTTGAGCGTAACCAATTCGATGTTGTATGGTTTTTTAGTTGCGCTATTTATGGCTGTGCTTCTAGTTTTTGTAGCGCGAAAATCTTCTGTTAAGGCAAAAAACGGAGTTATAGCAATTATCGAGATGATTGTTGAGTTTGTTGTAGGCCTGCTGGAGAGCGCATTTGGTTCAAGGGAAAAAGCTTATAAGTATGCCCCAGTTTTTGGAACTTTCTTTTTGTTTATCTTGTTTAGTAACGTGCTTGGGTTACTGCCAATTGTCGGCCCGGGGTTAAACTCGACCACCGCCGAGGGTACTGTGCCATTACTACGCCCTTTCACCGCTGATTTAAACGGCACAATTGTGATGTCTGTAGTAGCAATCATTGCCGTGCAGGTAATGTCTATCCAGGCTCAAGGCTTTAAGGGGCATTTGACCCACTATTTTAGTGACAAACCATTTAACCCGATTAATTTCTTTATCGGAATATTAGAAGTTATTGGTGAGTTTACCCGAATACTTTCTCTGTCACTTCGTCTGTTTTTAAACACAGCTGTTGGTGAAATTTTAGTCGCGGTGTTTACAAGCCTTGTTCTGAGTGGCGGACGAACGCCTATTGCCGTTATTCCAATTATTTTATTTGAACTTCTTGTTGCCGGTATACAAGCGTATGTGTTTACCGTGCTAGCCGCCACCTATTTGGCTTTGGCAATTTCCCATGCGCATGACGACGATGAACATGATGCAGTTTTAGCTCAAAAGGTCGAGGAGCTTCAACCATCATGACACATATAACAAAGTAACTAATCCGCCAGCTGGCGGAACGGAGAAAAGTATGTTTTTACAAATATTAGCTCAGACAAACGAATTTGACGTACAAGCTGCAGAAGCTTGGTCAAAAAGCATGATGTTAGGCCTAGCTCTAGCACTTGCAGCATTTGGTCTTGCATTAGTTGGTGCCAACTATATGAAAGCTCTTGGACGAAATCCAGAAGCTGGAAAAGCAGCAAGCCAGATTGTTATCATTGCAGCTATGATTGAAGTTACGGCTCTACTAGCCTTCCTTCTTGGCGCATTTTTGCTTTAAGCAAAAATGCAGTAGAAAGTAGCAAGTTTTGCTTGCTACTTTCTACACAAAGTTAACTGCAAATAAAATTAATAATTTGAGAACAACGACATCTGTCACGAAAACTTCGTAACAGTTATGGTTGTTGTGAAGGACGCATGCCAAAGCATTTTTTAGAAACGAAAAACAGCTTTTGACAAAATTAGCAGCTTGTTCTTTCGACAAAGCTTATCCTTGGATAAGGTGCGAAGAAAAACTAGTTGATAAGTTGGCAAAAATGTTTTGCAGTTTAAAAATATGCTTGGGGATGGGTCCATGAAAGGATATAATTGACCTTAAGATGAGCAAATTTTATGAAATAGTTGGAGCTACAGAGACTGTTACTCCAGCAACTGACGAGACGCACGCTGTAGAAGCAGGCTCTACTACTGTTGAGCACGCCGAGACAGCTGAACATACAGAAACAAGCGCACACACAACTGAAGATACATCCCATGCGGAGGAATCTGAAGGAATAGCAGCTCTTGGACTTGACCCTATGGCTATTGGCGCACAGTTAGTCACTTTTCTACTGCTTTTCTGGATTGTTAAGAAGTTTGCATTAAGCGGAATTGTTAAGAACCTACAAAAACGCCATGACGACATTAACCGTGGGTTACACCTAACTGCAGAGCTAGATAAGCAAAAGGCAGAACTTGACGAGCGCGTCGAACAGATTCTAAAAGTAGCTAGAAAAGATGCAGATTTAATAATTGCAGAGGCTCACACTGAATCTAGCAAAGTTATCCAAACAGCTGAAGAATCAGCCACCAGAAAAGCCGACGATATTCTAAAGTCTGCTGAGAGTAAGATTGAGCGCGATATTGTAAGCGCCCGACAAGAGCTAAAGGGCGAAATGGCAAGTCTAATTACTGAAGCTACCGAGGCAATCTTAAATCAAAAACTTGATGCTGGTTCAGACCGCAAGCTTGTAGAAAATTACCTAAAAGAGGCAATGAAATAATGAAACAATCTTCAGAAAGTCTTTGGGGATTTCGGCGAGCTATAAGTACTGGCATTCGTTTCGAGCGTGACTGTAACCTATTGAAGAGGTTAGTTGACGGAACTTTGGTTGTAGACCCTGAATCAGACGAAGTTATGTCAGATCAAAATGATTCTAGCAGAACTCTAGTTAATGGTGCTGGAATCATAGTGCACACAATGCGCGAAGAAGAGCTTAATAAGTGGGAAGCATTAGCTGCGGACTTTAATAGTACTCAAAGTGTAGCTACTTATAATTCACCAGAAAGATATATCATCGCTCTCTACACACTTAACGGTGACACTCCGGTAGATATACTAGAGGCACTGTCATCACTAGTTACACAACATGAAAGTATGTCGGGGCAACAATAAATGGCTAAGATTTCTACCCTACAACTAGCAAACTATGCTGTTGATGAGCTAGAAAAAGGCTCGACCTCTAAAACTGTTGCTTTAAAACTAGCTAGTTACCTGCTTGAAGAGCGCCGAAGTCGAGAAATGCCGGCAATAATCCGCGCTATTGATAAAGAGCTTGCATTACGTGGAAGCACACAAGTTACTGTGATATCAGCGCATGAAACATCAGCTGAGATTAAGGCGCAACTTGCAAGTTTGCTAGGTGCAAAGAATCCGGTATTTTCAGATGTAATTGACCCAAGTGTAATTGGTGGGGTTAAAGCCCGTGCTGGTGAATCAGAGATAGATTTAACCGTGCGTGGCAAGTTAAACAGATTTAAAGCACAGATAGTGAGCCAAGAGTAATGAGTCAAGAGTCAAGAGTAGGATCTGAAGAAAAGAAGACTATCAAGTCATTTACGGACTTAGTTGCTTGGCAGAAGGCCCATAGTTTTGCAGTAAAAATTTATAAATCTACCGCAAACTTCCCTGTTTCTGAACAATTTGGACTAACAAGTCAGATAAGACGTGCTGCAGTTTCTATAACTTCAAACATAGCCGAAGGTTTTGGACGAAGAACAATTTCCGACCGTTCACATTTTTATGATATGTCCAGAGCTTCCTTAGCTGAGGTTCAAAGCCAGCTAATGATTGCCAGAGATGTTAAAATGTTAACAAAGGACTTGTTTGCAGATTTAGCGGACGAGTCTGTCGTAGTTCACAAAGTACTAACTGGATTAATTAATGCAACAAGAGGAGCAAAGAACTCTTGACTCATGACTCATGACTCAAGACTCTTAACTAAAATATGAGTACACAAGTATCAACACACGATTTAGCACAAGAAGTCCGCACAGCAATTGCTGAGCTTAAAACTAGTGGTAATGTAGAAAAGACCGGAATTGTCACCCGTATTGGTGACGGTGTGGCTTGGATTTATGGTCTAAGCGACGCTGGTTATAGCGAAATGCTAGAAATTGAAGGTGCAAATGGTGAAAGTGTACAAGCTTTTGCCCTAAACCTTATGGAAGACGAAATTGGTGCAGTGCTTCTTGGTGAAGATACCAAGGTTAAAGCTGGCGCTAAAGTGCGACTTTCTGGAACAGTTCTAAAAGTACCTATTGGTCCAGAGCTAATTGGACGTGTTGTTGACCCACTTGGTCGTCCACTAGACGGCAAAGGTCCTATCAAAACTAAGCTAACTGGTCTTGTTGAGCGCCCTGCCCCAGGTGTGTTGGCTCGAAAATCTGTTCATGAACCACTAATGACTGGACTTATGGCTATTGACGGCATGGTACCGATTGGCCGTGGCCAGCGTGAGCTTATTATTGGTGACCGCCAAACTGGTAAAACCGCAGTTGCTGTCGACACTATGATTAACCAAGCTAAGCAGAAAACTGGTGTTGTTAACATCTACGTTGCCATTGGTCAGAAAATGTCCAAAGTTGCACGCATGGTAGAACGTCTAGAGCGCGAAGGCGTTATGGACCAGACAATTGTTGTAGCCACCAGCGCCAATGACCCTGCCTCGTTGCAGTATCTTGCCCCTTATTCTGGTGCAGCTATGGGCGAGTTCTTCCGCGACAGCTCACAGCACGCGCTAATTATCTATGATGATTTGTCTAAGCACGCTGTAGCCTACCGCCAAATGTCATTGCTACTTCGTCGTCCACCGGGTCGCGAAGCTTATCCTGGTGACGTTTTCTACCTACACTCACGACTACTTGAGCGTTCTGCAAAAATGTCAGATGCTGAAGGCGGTGGTTCACTAACTGCCCTACCTATTGTAGAAACACAAGCTGGCGATATTTCTGCTTTTGTACCGACTAACGTTATTTCTATTACTGACGGTCAGATTTTCATGGAAACAAGCTTGTTTAACCAAGGTATCCGCCCAGCTATCTCTGTAGGTCTATCTGTATCACGTGTTGGTGGTGCAGCCCAAACTAAAGCCGTTAAGGGTGCTGCTGGTCCTTTGCGTCTAAACCTTGCCCAGTTCCGTGAACTTGCAGCGTTTGCACAGTTCTCTAGCGACCTTGACGCAGATACTAAGTCTAAGATTGAGCGTGGTCAGAGACTAACAGAACTTCTAAAACAGCCACAGTATTCCCCACTTAGTGTATGGGAGCAAACAGCAAGTTTGACAGCTGCTACTGAGGGCGCGTTTGACACAGTTCCTGTAGAGCAGATTAAGAAGGCTCAAGCTGCCTTGATTTCACAGCTATGGAGTGAGAAGAAAAAAGACATGGAAACTTTGAACAAAGGCGACAAAGTCGACGATGCAATGAAGACGCTGATTTTAAATCAAGCTGAAAAAGTAGCGAAGGAATATAAGGAAGCATAAATGAGTCACGAGTCACGAGATATGAGTCATGAGGAATTAGAGCGTACAGCTACTGAATTTCTAGAGATTGACCTAGCTCGATTATATCCAGACCATGATATCGAGGATGGGATGCTTAGTGATACTATTGGTCCGCTAGATGGTTTCGTGAGAAAGCATGCGGAATTAGAGAAAAGATTATCTTCTGGTGATAGTGAGCAGGCACGCACCGAACTTTTAGAGCTCGGAATTGACCCTTCGGTTTTTATTCATGCTTATAATGTTGCAGAATCAGGAATTGCGAGCGTATTAGGATGGTAATGTAATGGCTAGTACTCAACAGATTAAAGCTCGGATTAAGAGCGTACGTATTCGAGTCAAGAGTCAAGAGACAAGAGTCAAGAGTTTTCTGGCTCCTGCTACTCATGTCTCATGTCTCATGACTCATGACTCTAACCCTAGAGGAGCTAACTAATGGCGTCAACACAACAAATTAAAGCCAGAATTAAATCTGTAAAAAATACAAAACAAATCACCAAAGCTATGGAGCTTGTTGCTGCGTCAAAAATGCGTCGTGCCCAAGAAGCTACTGTTTCTAGCCGTGATTACACCAATACTGCTAAGCAGATTTTAACTAGACTGCGTGAGCTAACAGATGTATCAAAACACCCGCTTTTCATAACTCGCGAAGTGAAAAGTAGAATTTTGGTCGTTATTACAAGCGACCGTGGACTTGCTGGTGCTTATAACTCTAACGTGCTACGACAACTGGCGAAAGAATTGCAGACAGACCGTGATAATAAAATTGAGACTAAGCTTATTTTAATTGGTAAACAAGCAAGTAAGTTTGCCGTTAAAATTGAAGGCGTAAATATCTTGGGTAGTTATAACAATATGCCAGAGCGCCCTACTATTGCTGACCTTGCCCCTATCTTGCAAACAATAAAAACTGAGTTTACGGGGACGAGTCATGAGTCAAGAGATATGAGTCAAGAGGAGGAAGAAGAAAGCCTCAACCCTCAAGCCTCAACCCTCAACCCTCAAACTGACGCAGTCGACATCCTATACACCGATTACAAATCTAGTGTAGTACAAGTTGTAACCCACAACAGACTACTGCCTGCCGCTGTATCAACTGACGCTGTGTCTAGCGATTTGAATGAAGCTATTTTTGAACCATCACCTGAATTTGTTCTAAACAACGTGGCTGAAAAGCTTATTGATGTTCAGTTGTGGCAAGCATACCTAGAGAGCCAGGCTAGTGAGCAGTCATCACGTATGATGGCTATGAAGACAGCCAGCGACAATGCCGGTGATTTGATAGATGATTTGACACTTGCAGCAAACAGCGCCCGCCAATCAGCAATTACCCAGGAACTAGCCGAAATAACCGGTGGTGCGGAGGCGATGAAATGATGGGAATACTACCAAGGTATATCGCATTCGGTGAAAGGAAGCTTGGGATTGATTTCCCGCAAGTTCACCATGAAGAAGGAGACACTACTGATATGGGACCACATATTTATGAAGAACCTACGTTTAGTAAAGAACAGAGACAGTTTTTTGTTGACACTGCAAAGGTAGCTATAACGGATTTTGTCGGTAGTGCAGTACAAATGCGAAGGCGGGAGAAATGATCGATATTAACCTAACTTTAGAAAAAATTGTCATGATTGATAGACCGGCTGACAGGAAAAGAGCACCTCTTCATGGACTTATGAATTATGTGGGGCTAAAGCCCTCTATTGATGAAGTTGAGTTGACCGCTAAAGGATTTGATGTGACCACGGCAAGTGTTATTACAGAAGAAGTACTTAGTTCTGTTAGGACTGCAGAGCATGTATTCCTCCAGTTTACAACAGACGCCGGCTCGGACTTAGGTAAGTTGCAGACTGCTTTGCTTTTGACTAGACGTGCGCTGGCAAATGAAGAATTTGATTACGCATATTTTGGTCCTCCCCCAGGAGCTACTTCATGAATAATATAACCAAGAACTCACAGCAAATCACATTATCAGAACAAACGGAAAGACAAGGAGAAACAAGATGACAACAGCAGAGAAAACCAAGACAAGTACTGGAAAAGTTAGCCAAGTAGTTGGTGTGGTGGTTGACGTAGAATTTGACGGCGAATTGCCAGCTATTTATGACGCACTAACACTAGAACTAGACGGACAGGTAGTATACCTAGAAGTTGCCCAGCACCTAAGCGAATCTAGCGTGCGCACAATTGCACTTGGTGGAACAGACGGCCTAACGCGCGGCACAAAAGTAACCGCTACAGGTTCACCTGTGCAAGTTCCAATAGGTGTAGAAACTCAAGGACGTATGTTTAACGTTGTTGGTGACCCAATTGACGGCAAGCCTGCACCTAAAGGCAAGCGCGCTTCTATTCATCGTGCCCCACCTGCCCTATCTGAACTTTCAGGCAAGACTGAAATTTTGGAAACAGGTATTAAAGTTATCGACCTTATTTGTCCTGTGACAAAAGGTGGAAAAGTAGGCCTTTTCGGTGGTGCTGGTGTAGGTAAAACAGTTCTAATTACTGAGCTAATTAACAACATCGCAAAATTCCACAGTGGTAACTCTGTTTTTGCCGGTGTTGGTGAGCGTACCCGTGAAGGTAACGACCTTTACTACGAAATGGAAGAATCTGGCGTGCTTGATAAGACATCGCTTGTTTTCGGACAAATGAATGAACCACCAGGTGCACGTTTGCGCGTTGGACTATCTGGTCTAACAATTGCTGAGGGTTTCCGTGACGAAGGAAAAGACGTGCTACTTTTCGTTGATAACATTTTCCGTTTCACACAGGCCGGTTCTGAGGTTTCTGCCCTACTTGGACGTTTGCCGTCTGCTGTGGGTTACCAGCCAAACTTGGCACAAGAAATGGGTGGTCTACAAGAGCGTATTACTTCAACTAAAAAAGGTTCTATTACATCAGTGCAGGCTGTATATGTGCCAGCTGACGACTTTACCGACCCAGCCCCTGCTACGACATTCGCTCACCTTGACTCTACAATTGCACTTAACCGTGCACTAACCGAGCAAGGTCTATACCCTGCTGTTGACCCACTAGATTCAAACTCTACAATCCTAGACCCAGAAATTGTTGGTGAGGAGCACTATAACGTTGCCCGTGAAGTTCAAAGAGTTCTACAGCGCTATAAAGATTTGCAAGATATTATTGCTATTTTGGGTATGGAAGAACTTTCAGACGAGGACAAGAAAACTGTAGCACGTGCACGACGTATTCAGAGATTCCTAACACAGCCGTTCTACGTTGCAGAAGTTTTCTCTGGAATTTCTGGACAGTACGTAAAGCTTGCAGACACCATCCAAGGTTTCCGTGAAATTTTGGACGGCAAACACGATGATAAGCCAGAAGGTGCATTCTATATGAAGGGTTCAATAGCGGAGGTTAAGTAACTATGAGTACTGAAGCAGGTCCAAGTAACGAAAGTGCAATGCCACCTCACCATACTATAGGGGAAATAGCTGGATTTGCTGGAATTGGAGCCATGATGTTGTTTGGTGGAGTCTATGCAGGCGCAAATTATGTTTTGCATAGAGGCGAACAAATAGTAGCTAGGGCACCTGGAAGATTAGCAGAACGGGTTCGGGGACTTAGTGCTCTTTTGGAAAGAGATGGTATTTTAGAGCCCGTTACGCCCGCCTTTCCCAAGCCCAGAAAAGTTGATATTCTATCAGCAATAGGAGTAGAAAAATAATTATGATTAATCTTGAACTAGTAACATTGACTGGCGTAAAGCTACGTGAAGCTGTTTATGAGGTTTTGCTGCCTACCCCGCAAGGTCAGATTGCTGTTTTTAAAAATCATGCACCACTAGTTAGCATTGCATCTACTGGCGTGATTAGTGTGCGCAGAAAAAGCGACCACCCAGACGACATGATGGAACATTACGCAATTGATAGCGGTGTTATTGAAATATCTGGGGACACTGTTCGTGTTCTTGTTGACGAAGCTGACAAAGATTCTGATGTTAGTGCAAAAGAGGCTGAAGAAGCCCTAAATCACGCTAAACAGCTACGAAGTGAGGCCAGAGACCAAGTATCACTAGACAAAGCCCAAAGCCTAGTAGACCGCCAAACCTCACGTCTACGTGTAGCTGAACTCCGCCGCCGCTCAAGACGATAAACATTGCAAATAATTGCTGTGAATGGGGACACTGTTCATGTTGCAGAAAAAGGTCAGGTTATTATATTCCCCCCAAAAAATACCAGAAATAGGGGAAGAAGCTTTTTCTTTTGGACACGAAATATTCGTTCAAATTTAATTAACAAACAAATAATAAATGAGTTAATATAAAAATATTATCCTACATTTATCCTAAGAAATTTTCGCGCACTG
>JAGONL010000021.1 GCA_017993025.1 Candidatus Saccharimonadota bacterium | reverse complement strand
GCAACCGGTCCGCTACCAAAGAATACTAAAGATTTCTTTTCGTTGTTCACTATCTAGCTCCTCAATCTTACCCGACACTCCTAGTTTATAAAACGCATCTGGATTATCTTTAATTCTATCAACAAATAGCATCCCGTTCGTGTGGTCAATCTCGTGTTGAAATACTCTAGCCAAAAATCCTTCTGCTGTAATTCGTACATCATTTCCTTTTAGGTCTTTTGCTTTAACCTTTACCTTCGCGTACCGGGGAACTTTACCATAGACATCAGATACGCTAAGGCATCCCTCAAATTCTGCGACTATTTCACCACTGTATTTTACAATCTCTGGATTAATATAAACTTGGAATGTTTTATCACTCTTGTTGTCAAAATTATTACGAATTATCACAACTCTTTTGTGCACATTTATTTGAACAGCCGCTAGCGCAACTCCAACTTCATGTTCTCGACTATCCTCCCAATCCAAAGTTGCCTTCTGCATATCAGCAATCAGTTTAAGTGTATCGTCGTGCACAAAACCTACTCTTTTTGAGCGTTCTCTCAAGGCCGGATTTGGTAGTGTTATTAATTTACTCATAGACATAAATGCAATTATACCTCGGTACTTACAGTTAAACAAACCTCTTAAACGCACTGTATACTAAATTTATAGTAGGGTAGTAGGGTCTAGGTCAACAATAGCATCGACACCGCTGTTCCGAGCAGACTTCAATATATTATTTCTGGACTTAGACCGCAGAATTAACTGCGAATAGTAATATCCGCCTCGCTTAAAGTAAAAAGAAGGCAATGGGCCGTCGACACGCACGCCCGCCGTCGCATTTTGATTTTTGCATTTTAGCGCTTTATCATTTGCCCTGACAATCGATTTATCTCTAAAAATAACCTTAGAATAAAAACTATAGGGAGGGAAGTCATGTTTTTTTCTATTTCTAAGTTCAGTTTCTCTAAATCCGTGCCAGTCTTCCCGCAAGGCCATATTTATAACTGTATTTTTTGGCTGAAAAGTCTGCACAACAATTTTACCTCTCTGGTGTCCTCTTCCAACTCGGCCAAGTGCCTGTGCTATTAGCTGAAAAGTACGCTCATCACTAGAAAAATCTGGAAAATACAGAGATAAGTCGGCGTTTAATATTCCAACAGTTGATAATTTAGGCAAATCCAGTCCCTTAATTAACTGCTGCGTGCCTATTAAAATATCAATTTTCCCAGTCCTAATATCGTCGTAGTTTACGTTAAAAGACTCAGTTTTTGCGGTATCACTATCAAATCTACCAATTTTCGCTGACGGGAATATTCTGGCTATATCATCTACAATCGCCTTGCTTCCCAGCGACTTTAAGTTAGTCGCGCTCCCGCACTTAGGGCAAACATTTGGCATATTGCTTTTTCGACCACACGTATGGCAAAGAAGCTTATATATATCGTGGTGGTAGGTTAACGGCAAATCACAGTGTTCACAATCTGCCTGCCAGTCACAGGTTATTGAACTGCAAAGCACGAGTTTTGCGGTTCCGCGACGGTTTATAAATAGCATAGTTTGCTCACCCTTCGCCAGTGCGTCAGTTACAGCTATTATAAGTTCATTTGATATCAACGAATGCTTTGAAAAAGAATCTCGAGCTTTTGCATCAACGACCCTTATTTCTTTTAGCGTGTTATCACCGTCCGAATTTTGTTCTATAGCTTTTTCATGCAGACAAACTAAATTTCCACCCCTGGACAATATGTGCTCAGTTTCACTTAATGGCGGAGTAGCACTACCTAGCAAAAGTTTTGCTCCGTGCGCAGAGCACAATCCACCAGCCGTATAAATACTGTTGTATTTAATATCACTATCCTGCTTGTAAGAGGATTCGTGTGCCTCGTCAATTATTACTATTCCCAAGCTTTTATACGGCAAAAACAAAGCAGACCGGGGGCCAACAATAATACATGCTCTAGGTTTAGTAGCTACCAAATGCCACAGCCTTGATCTCTCATTGTCTGTGAGCCCAGAGTGAAAAACAATCACATCAGCATATTTCTGGAGTTCATTAACAATCTGTGAAGTCAAAGATATTTCAGGATACAATAGCAGGGCATCTTTACCGGTGTTGACTTGCTCCATAAGCAGGTGCGTGTAGATTCTTGTCTTTCCAGCCCCCGTTACACCATGTAGCACACTTGGTTTCTGAGTAGATTTAATTTCATCCATTGCTTGTTTTTGGTTAAAGTTAAGTTCTGGAAGGGTGTCAAATTTTTTGGTGTCACCATCTGAAACTTTTGCTTTTTTTACTGGCTTTAGGTAGCTTGGCATAAACTGCGAATACACCTGTGAATCTTGGGCACCGTAATAATCAGTAAACCACTTCATAAATTGCACATGAGTATTTTCCAGCTTAACGTCCAGGCTCTTGTATATACTTTTTAATTCAAACGCAGGTTTACTAACTTCTTTAAGTACGGTACCGTTTTTGCGTTGTTTGCCGAAAGGTATAACTACAATCGTGCCAATATCTAGTGGCTCTTCGCTGGAATAAGTATATACAGCAGATTTCCAATGTTTAGCTACTCCTAGTCCAACCTCGTAATAGTACATACAATCATTATGTCACCTCCAAACAACAATTTCCCATTAGTATTGGGAAATTAAATTCTAAACTCTAAGCACTAAATTCTAAACAAACATGAAAAATAAAAATTAGAAATACTTTACCCTAAACCCTACACCCTACAACCTGCCTATTGCTCACTACTCACTATTCACTATTCACCATTCACTGCCAACTATTTCATTTTCCTGTTGCAACAAACCGCTCATAGAGCTATACTCGTACTTATTACGTTGTTCTAATCACAATAAAAGGCTTATGCTAGATACATTCATCACATCAAGGGTCAGACGAAAAATCGTTGTTGTTTACTCCAAATATCCGGACTTTAAAACCCATGTCCGCGGTCTTGCTAAACTTATAAAAGAAGATGCAGGTAATATTCAGCGCGAACTTAAAAAATTAGAAAAAGCCGGATTTTTAATCTCAGAAAAACAAGGCAACACTAAGGTTTACTATACAAATAAGCACTTTATTATCTTTAAAGAACTTCAAAGCATCGTACTTAAATCTCAAAGAGCCGCTCAAAAACGTCGCGCCGAATAACAGAACGGTGACGGGTGAGCAGTGATAGGTGATTGGGTAGCTACAGTATCTATTTTCTGCCACTCACTACTCACTATTCACCCATCACCACGAATAAAAACATATTTGTTGGGCAATATTTAAACTTATACTTTACAACAGGGGTGTAGTTCGGTATACTACCTCACATGATTCAAGTTACTAAAAAAGATGCAAAAGAACCGCTTGAGAACTTAATGCGACGTTTTACCCGCAAAGTTCAGCAATCTGGTGTTTTGGCAGAAGCTAAAATGGCTCAATATTTTGAAAAGCCGTTGAGCAAGCGCGACAGACGCACCAAAGCAATAATCCGTAAAGAACGAAAAGTCCAGAAATTCAAGAAAATTCGACTCGGAAAATAGGCACTTATGCTTAAAGCAGATATCGACAAAGACCTCAAAACAGCAATGCTATCTGGGGACAAAAAACTGGTCGAAATTTTGCGTGGGCTAAAAAGCGCTATTTTGTACAAAGAAGTAGCTGACAGTAAAAGAGAAGAAGGCCTAAGCGACGAGGAAATTGTTGCAGTGCTTAAAAAAGAACAAAAGTCGCGACGCGACGCTATTGCTATTTACGAAAGTGCAGGCGAAAAATCTAGAGCCGAAGAAGAACAATACCAGATAGACGTTATATCTAAATACGTTCCGACCGCAATGTCTGAGAGTAAAGTTAAAGAAGTTGTACTAGAAGTTATCAAAAAACTTGGTATAGTAGAACCGAAACCCCAGGATATGGGAAAAATAATATCGGCCGTAAAACAATCAGCACCCAACGCCGACGGTGCAGTTATCGCAAAAGCAGTTAAAGAAAACATTAATTAAAGGTATTACATGATTTTATTTATTGGTGTAGTTGGTGCTGGAAAAAGTGTGCAAGGAAAGTATCTTTCAGATTTACTAGGATTTCCTTGGATTTCAACAGGCGAGATATTAAGGCAACATATATCTGGTGAACTACGTGAAAAAATGCTTAGAGGTGATTTACTTTCAGACGAAGACCTCTACACCGTGGTTGAACCGATCCTGACAGAACTTCTTGGCAAATCAGAAATAATCCTAGATGGGTTTCCAAGAACTCAGGCTCAGGCAGAATGGCTCGAGAAGTTTGTCGAAAATAACGACACCAAAATTTCTTGCATCATACATCTTGAAGCAGATGAAGATGAAGTAGTAGAAAGACTTCTCAAAAGAGGCAGACCCGACGACACTAGAGATGTTATAACAAATCGCTTTAATGAATATCGCACAAAAACTCTACCTATAATTTCGTTTTTCGAAAAGAATGGTGCAAAAGTCGTACACGTTAATGGTAATGGCACAGAAGAAGAAGTTCGCGAGAGAGTAAACAAAGCCGTAACTGACCTTGGTATACATAAAGCATAAAGAACATGAAGCCAAAAACGCCAGAAGAAATCAGAAATATTCGGATAAGTGGCCAAATGTTGGCAAGCTTACTAGAAATGATAGGCAAAGAAATTAAAGCTGGTATGACTGGTTTAGATATCGAAAGGCTATGCATTCAAGAACTAAAAAGATTAGGTGGAAAGCCGGTTATCTTAGGAGTACCAAGTGGCTCATCGAGTGTACCAGACTTCCCAAACACTATCTGCATATCGACTAATGATGCTGTAGTTCATGGTATTCCTAACAATGTTCCATTTAAAGATGGTGATATCGTAGGCTTTGATTATTGTGTACTTTACAACGGTATGATTACAGATGCCGCACGAACTTATATCGTCGGCGGTCAGGCTCGTTCAAAAAGAGAACAGGAGCTTGTTGAAATAACAAAACAGTCCCTAGATGCTGGGATTAACGTCATTAAAGCAGGTTCGAAAACGGGCGATATTGGACACGCTGTACAGACTGTCTTAGACAACCATAATTTAGGAATCGTAAGAGAACTAGTAGGCCACGGTGTCGGTCATGAAATGCACGAACCACCAGAGATTCCGAACTATGGTTTTGCCGGCACGGGTACTATGTTAAAACCGGGAATGACTATTGCTGTTGAGCCAATGGCGACTTTAGGTGAATGGCGAGTAGTAGTAGACCCGGACGGTTGGACAATAAGAACTCGTGACGGCTCACGTTCCGCTCATTTTGAAGACACACTTCTAATCACCGAAGACGGCGTTGAGATCCTAACCAGACTGTAGGGCATAGGGTATAGGGTATAGACTTTAGGGTTGAGGGTGAAGTTAGCTACGTAGCTTGCCATTTTTCATATTCCTTATTTCATTTTTCAAATCCCATTCAATAAAAAGGCAAATATTTGTCCTTTTCCTCCCTCTTGCGTAGAGGTGAACATTAGCGGTATACTGCTAAACATAATGCGCGAAACAAACACACCGCACTTTGTCGGAATAGATGTCGGAACTTCAGCTGTCAGAGTAGTAGTCGGCACAGTAGACGAACAGGGAAGGCCAGAGATTATTGGGTTCAGCACCGCGGAAAACAGCGGTATGCGACGTGGCGTTGTTGCTCATGCCGAAGAAGTTGCAGTAGCTATAAGTAATGCGCTTCATGACGCTGAGAGGTTATCGGGACGCCATATTACCTCAGGGACTATAAATATTAATGGTTCGCATGTTCAAGGTTTTAACTCAAGAGGCGTTATTGCAATTAGTGCCGCTAATAGAGAAATTACAATAGAAGATCGCATGCGGGTAGAAGAAGCCGCCGCCGTGATGCAATTGCCGGCCAACAGAGAGATAATTCAGGTGTTTCCTAAAGCATATAGGTTGGATGGCCAAGACAACATTAAAGACCCTATAGGTATGCAAGGCGTACGTCTAGAGGTAGATACACATATCGTAACCGCCTCAACCCCAAACCTTCGTCTGCTTGAAACCGCAATCGATAAAGCGTCTCTTGGCATGAAACACCGTACGGTTTCTTCACTTGCTTCAGCAGAAGCAGTTTTGTCACGCCAACAGAGAGAAGCAGGAACGGCAGTTATAGATATTGGCGCCGGTACAACCAATATTGTCGTCATCGAAGACGGCGAAGTTCAGCACGTAGCAGTTATTCCAGTTGGCGGGACTCATGTGACAAACGACCTAGCCATTGGGCTTAAAACGGATTTAGATGTAGCAGAAAAGGTCAAGATAGAGCACGCAAACCTCGCTAAACCAACTCGCTCGACTGTTTCGGTGATGTTTGACAAGCAACAGTATACTTTCGACGCTGACGATGTCCATATGGTAGTAGAAGCAAGAATAGAAGAACTATTTGAGCTTATCGACAAAGAACTAAAAAAAATCGGAAAATCACGCAAGCTTCCAGGTGGAATAGTATTTACTGGTGGCTCATCAAGCATCAAAGGCCTAGTTGATTTTGCTAAAGAAAATCTAGAACTTCCAGCCAAAATTGGCAAGGTTTCAGAAATCGGTGGACTGTCCGACATTTCAGACAATATTGCTTTCACCACCCCTATAGGACTAATGCTTCTCGATATGTTATTAGAGGGCCAAAATGCCGTTGGCAGACCGAACAACTATGTGGGTATGGTGGACAATATTAGTTCACTTTTCAAAAAGTTCAAAAAACGCTAAAGCAAACTAAATTTTCATCTGAATAAATAAACTATAGCCAATATTTGCAAGTTCGATTAGCGACCGCTATACTGAGGTCTATAGAAACATCCCGGAGGAGAAAAGTCATATGCCACAAGTTGCACCAGCCATAGAAACATTTGCCAGAATTAAAGTCGTAGGAGTAGGTGGTGCCGGAGGCGCCGCTATTAACCGTATGGTTGAGGCAGGTGTTGACGGTGTGGAATTTATAGCAGTTAATACTGACGCACAAGCACTTCATCATTCTAAAGCTACAGTTAAGATTCATATAGGCAAAGACACCACCAAAGGTCTTGGTGCCGGAGCAGACCCAGTAGTAGGGGAAAAGGCAGCCAAAGAATCAGAGAAAGATATTCGCTCAGCTTTAGAGGGTGCAGATATGGTGTTTATAACAATTGGTGCCGGTGGTGGAACGGGCAGTGGAGCAGGCCATATTGTAGCCAACGTGGCTAAAGAGTGTGGGGCTCTAGTAGTTGGTTTTGCTACTCGTCCATTTGCTTTCGAAGGCGAAAGACGAAAAGCTAACGCTGAAAGCGCTATCGAGAAACTAAGCCGCGAAGTAGATACTCTTATTACCATCCCTAATGACCGTCTTCTTCAAACAATCGACCGCAAAACTCCTTTGCTAGAAGCTTTTAAAGTTGCTGACGATGTATTACGTCAAGGTGTCCAGGGTATATCAGACCTGATAACTGTTCATGGCTTAATTAACCTAGACTTTGCAGACGTTAAGGCTGTCATGAGCAACGCCGGCAGCGCTCTTATGGGTATTGGACGAGCCTCAGGAGAAAACCGCGCAGTCGAAGCCGCCAAGCAAGCCACAGAGTCACCACTCTTGGAAGTTTCAATTGACGGAGCACGTGGTGTGCTATTCAACGTTATTGGTGGTGCGGATATGTCCATGCACGAAATCAATGCCGCCGCCGAAACAATCACAGCCGCAGCCGACCCTAGTGCAAATATTATCTTCGGTGCGACAATCAACAATGAAGTAGAAGGCGAGATAATAGTCACCGTAGTGGCAACTGGTTTTGATGCATCATATTACGCTAGACCTACTACTACAGAAAAAGATTTATCACAGAACAACAATGATAGTGTAGTCACACCAATAGAAACCAGTAGCTATAATAGTTACAGTAACCGCGCCGACGACGTTGATATGCAAGACGTTGATATGGATCTAGATTCAGAATCTCACTCAGCATCCCTAGGTGACTTAGACAGCAAGGATGACAGCGAAATTCCAAGTATCTGGTCCATGGATCATGACGCTGGTTCCGATTCTGAAGAAGATTCAGACTCCACACCAAAAGCTGATAATGACGAGAATTCCGACAATGACGAATTAGAAAAACCTTCATTTCTTAGACGCTTCAAACGAAACAAATCTGAAAAATCTCAAGAAAAAACAGATGAAAAGTAACACTAAACGTATACATTATTACAACTAAAAATACGTTGCAATTACACTAGCAGTAGCGTTACTATTAGTGTGTAAGCACTACATATAGCGAAAAGCTTAAAAATAAGCATAAAAACTTTAAAGTAAAATAAGCTCAAACATAAATACACAAGTGTTAAAGGCTATATCTGCTTACTGTAACAACCAAATAAACATTTAGTGCCACTGCAAAAAGAAAGGAAAAAATAAGTGCGATGTAATCAATGCCAGGCAACTGATACAAAAGTAATAGAGTCAAGAGAAGTATCAGAAGGCGAATCCATCAGACGCAGGAGAGAGTGCATTAATTGCCAATCTCGCTTTACGACGTACGAGAGGATTGAAAAGCCTCAACTGATTGTCGTAAAAAACGATGGAACACGACAAATGTTCAGCAGAGAGAAGTTACTAGCAGGACTATATAGAGCATGTGAAAAGACGGCTGTATCTAGTATGCAAATAGAAAAACTTGTCAGCGATGTAGAGCACGCTCTATATGCTTGTGGAGAATCAGAAATTCCTTCACAAAGAATAGGCGAAGAAATCATCGATAGACTTGTTAATATAGATGAAGTAGCTTATGTGCGCTTTGCAAGTGTGTATAGACGGTTCAAAGATCTCGCAAGCTTTGAATTAGAACTTTCAAAAATCAAAACTATTAAAGATTAACGTTTTCTATAATATTAGTTGCCGCGGCTAAAATACCTTTTTAGCGACGGGAGCTAGTATAAACGTCCTCTCCCCTGAGAGAGAAGAGTGCGTTTTGACTGACTCCAAACAAAAATAACTAAGTGAGGGTAAAATAATATGTCACAAACAGCAAGTCTGACAATCGCTAGACGATTCACAGAACCAAATACTAAAGGTTACGATAATATAAAGTGGACAAAAAAAGACGCAATCATTGCTAACCCAATGACAAAGAAAAACGTTTTCGAACAACGTGACGTAGAAATTCCCGAAGGTTGGTCCCTTAATGCAATTAATATAGTCGCTCAAAAATACTTTACCGGTACACCAGGTACATCAGAGCGCGAAACGTCTCTCAAACACCTTATCGACCGTGTTGTCGACACCACAACAAAGCATGGTGCTCAAGAAGGCTACTTTGAAACCGATGCCGAAGCAGAAACTTTCAGAGAAGAATTAAAATATATCCTAGCAACTCAAAGAGCAGCTTTTAACTCACCAGTCTGGTTCAATATTGGCGCCAAACAGCGCGCCCAGCAAGCAAGTGCTTGTTTTATCCTTGGTATAGAAGACACAATGAGCTCAATTCTAAACTGGTACAGAGAAGAAGGAATGATTTTCAAGGGTGGTTCAGGCTCAGGAATTAACCTTAGTGTTATTCGCTCATCAGCAGAAGGCTTAAGCCAAAGTGGCGGTACAGCATCGGGTCCGTTGAGCTTTATGCGTGGAGCTGATAGTTCTGCTGGCGCTATTAAAAGCGGCGGTAAAACTCGCCGTGCAGCAAAGATGGTTATTTTAAATGTTGACCACCCAGATGTAGAAGAATTTATCTGGTGTAAAGCTATAGAAGAGCGCAAAGCAAGGGCACTTGAAGCCGCAGGTTTTGATATGAGCCTAGACGGCAAAGATATCTTCTCAGTGCAGTATCAGAACGCTAATAATTCAGTTCGTCTGTCAGATGATTTTATGGAAGCAGTTGCAAATGATGCTGACTGGAATCTAAACGCTGTAACAACTGGCAAGCCTGTAAAGACTGTTAAGGCTCGCAATATATGGCGTCAGATTGCTGAAGCTTCATGGGAATGTGCCGATCCTGGCCTTCAGTTTGATACGACAATCAACAAATGGCATACTACACCAAACGCTGGTCGTATTAATGGCTCTAACCCTTGTTCAGAGTACATGCACCTAGATAACTCAGCTTGTAACTTAGCTAGCTTGAACCTACTCAAGTTCCTTCGCCAAGATGGCACATTCGACGTAGATTCTTTCAAGCACACCGTAGAGCTAATCTTCACTGCTCAAGAAATTCTAGTAGGCTATTCAGAATACCCAACAGAAAGTATTACTAAAAACGCCAAAGCCTACAGAGAGCTAGGTATCGGTTACGCTAACTTGGGCGCTCTACTAATGGCTCAAGGTTTGCCGTACGATTCAGCCGAAGGCCGTGCCCAAGCCGCCGCCATCACCGCACTTCTAACCGGCCACTCATATGCAACTAGCGCTAAAATTGCTCACAGAGTTGGACCTTTTGCAGGTTACCAAAAAGACAAAGCTAATGTTCAAAAAGTTCTTGAAATGCACCGAGACGCCGTTTCATCTATAGACGCAACACTTGTATCAGAGGAGCTTCTAAGCTCCGCATCTGCTTCATGGGACGACGCAGTAGAGCTAGGTAGAAAATACGGTGTTCGTAACTCTCAAGCCAGCGTGCTTGCCCCAACAGGCACAATTGGACTTATGATGGATTGCGACACAACAGGTATCGAACCAGATCTAGGTTTAGTTAAAATGAAAAAGCTAGTCGGCGGCGGAACTATGAGCATAGTTAACCAGACAGTCCCTCGTGCTTTGCAAGTATTGGGATATTCAAAACAGCAGGTCGACGACATTATTGCCTACATTGATGTAGAGAAGTCTATAATAGGTGCCCCTCACCTTAAGGCCGAGCATGTAAATGTCTTTGCTTGTTCAATGGGTGACAACTCCATCCACTACCTTGGTCACGTCAAGATGATGGGTGCTGTACAGCCGTTTCTATCCGGTGCTATCAGCAAAACTGTTAACATGCCAGAAGACGCAACTGTCGAGGAAATCGAACAACTTCACTTCGACTCATGGAAGCTAGGTCTTAAAGCAGTCGCAATTTACCGCGACAACTGTAAAGT
>JAGONL010000020.1 GCA_017993025.1 Candidatus Saccharimonadota bacterium | reverse complement strand
TGCAAAAACTGCTATCTAAACCTTCTCACGATCTTACAACCAAGTTAATTGAAGATGTTGCAGTTAGTGACGGCATGTTAACGCTAGAGCAAGATGGTGCAATACAGGCACTAAAGGGAAACACAACGTACGAGGAAATATACAGAGTAATTGGCTAAAATTGTTTTGTACACATGAATATGGTATAAATGTTATTCAATGAGTATAGAAAAAGCTGATTTACGACCAGGAGCAACATATGAAATGACAAGTTTAGCAATGCTAGACGATTTTCAGAATAAAGTTGCTTTAGCAGTTAAACCCGAGCTTCACGTTGGAGATTGGGCTCGAGTACCTAATCTTTCATCTTTGATACGACCTAAAGGTTTCAACGGAAATTTTACAGAAATTTTTGCTACTTCACTTGAAAATCCATACGAAATGTTGCTGTCGTCCGAAGAAAGAGGAATTAGATTTGATGGTTTTTCTGTATGTCAGCGCTTCAGATCTGATACTCCTGATCTAGACTATTTCACAGAAACCACAGTTGGCCTTAGGATTGATGCAAGAGGAAGTAGTATAAAAGGAGCACTTGATTTAGCGGTTGAAGTTTTTTTTGTGCAACTGCCAAGGAAAAGAAGAAAACAAGCCGAACCAATAAAACCATATAAAGATAAAGTAAATACATTTGGCCATTTTTATGATTCTCTACGAGGAGAAACTGTTTGGTGTGAACGAACAAACGATTTTAGACATACACTACGTAGGCCAGTCAGTTTACCAAAATACAATTCCGCAGAATTAGAAATGATTAATAATTCCAATTCTCTATATAATCCTGCGGGTTCACAAACACCTGGTTCAAACCCGTCGTACAAATATAATGATTAGCTATCTTATTGCGTTTGCGACTGCTTCAACGACACCTTCGTCGAAGGGGCTAGGAATGATTTTATCTGCAGTTGGGTTTTCAACTAAACCAGCAAGCGCCTGAGCTGCAGCAAGCTTGTGCTCTTCAGTTATTTTTTGTACGCCGTGATCTAATGCACCCCTGAAAATTCCGGGAAATCCAAGAGCATTATTAACCTGATTTGGAAAATCGCTCCTGCCTGTTGCTACAACTCTCGCTCCAGCTTGTTTGGCGATTTCTGGCATAATTTCAGGCTCAGGATTAGCTAGTGCAAAAATAATAGGGTCTTTTGCCATTGTTGAAACTAGTTCTTTTGTAAGTAAGCCTCCACGACTAAGTCCTATAAAAATATCTGCGTTATTGAGTGCATCCGCTAATTGACCTCGCATTTGAGTCTTTCCAAAACTCATAAGCATTACTTTTTCTGGAGTTAAATCTTTTCTTGATGGTTCAATTATTCCTTTGCTATCAACAACAACTATATCCGGATTTGCATAAGTATGAAGTAGTTTTGCAACAGCAACTCCAGCTGCTCCAGCACCAACAAGTACAATTTTGCAATCATTCAGATTTTTATTCGTGACTTTCATTGCGTTTATGAGCCCCGCCAATACGACAATTGCCGTTCCGTGCTGGTCGTCATGCATTACGGGGATACTAAGTTCTCGTTTGAGCCTTTCTTCTATTTCAAAACACTTGGGTGCTGCAATATCCTCAAGATTTATCCCACCAAAACTTGGCGCTATAGCTTTCACAGTAGCCACTATTTCGTCAACTGTATGCACGTTTAAAACTATTGGTACAGCGTCGATATCGGCAAAATGCTTGAAAAGCATAGCCTTGCCTTCCATAACAGGCATAGCACCCTCTGGGCCAATGTCGCCTAGCCCTAAAACAGCTGTGCCATCAGAAATGATTGCGACAAGATTATTAGTCCAGGAAACTTCTTTTAATTTATCTTTGTCACCCTCTGCATACTTTGACGCAGCTCCTACTCCTGGAGAGTAGAATAGTTTGAGCGTGTCTGGTGTGACTTCACCGCGAAGTCCTGTATAGATTTTGCCTTTTAATTTTTTATGTAGTTCTACTGCTTGTTCGTATATATCCATGAGAACAGTATAGCGTATTACGTAGAACGAATATCGTATGTAGAACATAAATCCAAAAATCCACTCCTGCCGACTTATGCAGAATACAGCTAAAGCAATACCAAATAGGTATGAAAAAGGGCTTCCTTTTTACTCTCAACTCTGTTATAATTGATTAAATTGAAATAGAAAGTTAAGAGATAAAGTATGAATTCAGTCCTTAAAGACGTAGCAGATAGTTATAAGAAACACGCAGTTGTTGATGTTCGAAGCGGTGACACCGTCAAGGTTCACCAAAAGATACGCGAAGGCAACAAAGAACGCGTACAGGTTTTTGAGGGTATGGTTATCAAGACTTCAAGCAAAGGTAGCCAAACTGCCAGCATTACTGTTCGACGTATTTCTGGAGGTCATGGTGTTGAGAAGAGTTACTTTCTTCACAGCCCGCTAGTAACAAAAGTTGAAGTTATGAAGCGTGGAAAAGTACGAAGAAACTACCTTACATATATGCGTGATTTACGAGGTAAAAAAGCAAGACTTTCCGGTAAAGACTTTGATAAAACAGCCGTTAACGACGTACGTGATTTAGAAGCAGAAAAAGCCGAGCATGAATTAAAACTAGCCCAAGAAGCAGAACATGCTGAATTAGAGGCTCAAAAAGCTGCTGAGCAAGCAAAAGAAGACGCTAAGGCTCAGGCAGTTCTAGATGCACATAAAGCAAACGAAACTACAGCAACAGAATAATTGATATCTGAAAAAAAGGAAGCGTCCAGGAACGGGCGTTTTTAACTTTACCCTAAACCCTAAATCCTATACCCTAGTAGTTATGATAGGAATTGACGAAGTAGGACGTGGTGCGCTAGCCGGACCACTAGTAGTAGCGGGTTGTTATTTTATTGAAAACCCAGGATTTACTCGCGGACTTAACGACTCAAAACTTTTAACTAGAAAAAAGCGTGAAGAGTTAGACGACTTAGTTAAGTCGAACACTATGTTTAAAATTGTCACAGTAAGCTCTAATGATGTTGACAGATTAGGCTTAACAACTGCTATTAAAAATGCAATCATTACAATTTTAAAAGACATGCCTGCAGACATGGAAATTATGCTAGATGGAAAATATAATTTTTTAAAGGGTACTGAATATGAGTCTCGAACAAAAGTAGTTATTAAAGCTGATCAAAAATACACCAGTGTAATGGCTTCTTCAATAATTGCTAAAGTAGAGCGCGATAGAATTATGAGCGAATATAGCCTTGAATACCCAAACTATGGATTTAGTAGTAATGTTGGGTATGGAACAAAAATGCATATTGATGCCATTATTAAGTATGGTCCGACAAAAATCCACAGAAAAACATTCAAACCTCTGTCAGAAATATTATTAAATTTAAAACTAGCAACTAGAAACTAGATACGAGATACTAATACCTATGAGCACAACTAGCACTGGTAGAGAGGCTGAACAAAAAGTAGCAGAATTACTTGAATCAGAAGGTCATAAAATTATTAAACTTAATTGGCGAACGCGTTGGTGTGAAATTGATATCGTAAGTGTGAAACAAAAAACTGTTTATTTTACAGAAGTAAAGTATCGAAGTTCGCAAGACTGGGGTGGTGGACTCGAATACATTACTCCAAAAAAACTTAAGCAAATAAAATTTTCTGCTGAGTTTTGGTTGCATGAAAACAAATGGAAAGGTGACGCGTTGTTACAGGGAGCGGAAGTCGACGAAACTTTTGTAATTAATATTGTCGAGATTTAAACCATTTTAACGCGGTTGCCATGTCTCTTTTGTGCCAGTCTGTGTTTGTTTCAATAATTTCCAGTCCTTGTTTGAAAGACCTATCTATCATCGGTTCCATTTTGGATTCAAAAAATAATTTATAATCTTTAAGCATTTTATCGTCGCTAAAATTTCGAGCGGCGTATACTGGCATGCGTGAAAAGCTTAGATCTGTACCGTTATTTTCTTTTAGCCAACTCCAGTTTTCTTTTATCCATGTCCAAGTTATCTTTCTTGCGTGCCTGTTCATGAAACTATATGCAATCCAGTAACCAGTATCTTGAAGACGAATTGTATCTGATTTTATAAGTTCTAAAACGGCTTTGATAATTTCTGGTTGTTTGAATGAGGTCATACCAGCAGTAATTGATAATTTTTCGTCTCCCGAGTGAGTCTCTTTATATAGTTTTAATAGTTGGTTATATTCTTTTTGTCCACCTTTTCTAGCAACAGTGGAATATATAATTCCTCTTAAATCAGGGTTAATATGGTAGTTTTCCTTAATCTTTTGTTCCCAAAGATTAAGAGCCATAGATATTGAGTTTGGATCATCGGAAGCTGTCGCTAGCCCTATAATTAGTGGTCTTAGTAGAGAATCCAAGTGTGGTTCACCAGCTACTTCGTTCCAGCCTAATCTATTCAACTGTTTGCTAATTAAATTTAAAACAAATGGTTTCATTGCATCACGAAGCGTATTATCCGCGTCGTCAACAGACAACCTGTTCCTAATTGTCCCTATACTGTTGGCTATAATTTCCCAGGCAGCTAAACTGGATTCATCTGTAAAAATCGCAAGTAAATCTAAGTATTCATCTATAGATTGATATCCGGCTCTTGTAACTTCAAACCCGTCTGATAATAGACCCATTCGGTCGATATGGTTTAGTTTTCCTTCTGCAAGTTCAGATATTATATTATTTTGTAATTCATGAGAATAATCAACTCTATAAAAGCCAGTTTGTCCTCTATTTAACATTAATGAAGTTGAATCTTTTTTAACTGGTACTGAAATTTTTCTTTTTTCAATTGTCTTGACATCAATATCGTTAGTTAGAAGGGGTATTGGCCAGATAGTTATATCTTGTCGTGCGGGGCTGTTAGGATTAGCAACAAATCTTTTCTGAGAAATAATATATTTATTATTACTTTTCTCTATTGTAATCACTGGAAAACCACTTTTAGAGGTCCAGACACTCATAAATTTCGTGACTTGCTTTTTAGATACATCTTCAAGCGCCTGCCACAAGTCTATCGTGTCTGTGTTTTTGTAGGCGTGTTTTTTAAGGTAGTAACGTAATCCATCCCTAAATGAATCAGGCCCTAAGTAGTCATTCAGCATATGAATTACACTTGCACCTTTTTGGTAACTAATAATGTCAAATATAGTTCTAATTTCATCAGGGTGTCTGACTGGAACTTCAATCGGGTGCGTAAACTCAAGCGCGTCAGCATTCATAGCAGACTGTTGTTCATCAACAGTAAATTGAGTCCATAAATTCCATTCAGGGAACATGTTATCTATAGCTAGATACTCCATCCAGCTAGCAAAACCTTCGTTTAGCCATAAATCTGTCCACCAACGCATCGTAACCAAGTTACCGAACCATTGATGTGTTAGCTCATGAGCGATAACGACCGCAATATACTGTTTTGTACTTAAAGACGTATGATCATCACAAAGCAGCAATTGTTCTCTAAATGTTATAAGTCCCCAGTTTTCCATAGCACCACTTGCAAAATCGGGTAATGCTACGAAATCACATTTTGGTAGCGGAAATGGAATATCATAGTATTCTTCATAGAAATCCATAGCTTTCACAGCTGTAGCAAGTGCAAATTCTGCAGTCTTTACAAGTTTAGGTACTGAATAAGTTCTAATTTTAACGCCATTTTTGCTAGTTGCTTCAAGATATGCCATCTCTCCTACCACGAAAGCAAATAGGTATGTACTCATAATTGGTGTTGTATCAAAAACAGATATGACTCTGTCTTTTTCGGTATTTTCTGATATTTTTGGCGTATTACTCAACGCAATCTCGTCTTTTGAATGGTTTAGGGTCAACTGAAAAGTCGCTTTGGCTTCAGGTTCATCTATACAAGGAAATGCTTCGCGGGCATGATGACTTTCAAACTGAGTAGCAATTAATCGTTTTTGAATACCGTTATCCATAAAACTACATGGGTATATCCCGTCCATATTTTTGGTAATGCTACCCTCAAAATTTATTGTTATTTCGTATTTATCATTGTATAGATTTTTGTCTGCATGAATTCTAAGTTCGTCGTAAGTTTTATGAGACACAACTCTGGCTATATCAATATTGCTTTTAACGCCTTTTTTATCTTCCGCTACTAGAGTAATATTTTTTATTTTTAGAGCTTTTTGATGTAGTGTAATTCGCTTGGCTGGACGACCCGTCTTTTTGCCAAGTATACGGACAGTACCACTAAAATTATTTTTATCTTCCGAGATAATTAAACGGATATCATAATGATTTGGTATGAATTGTTCAAATAAACGCTTAACTTTTTTAGGCATACCTTCAGTTTAACAGATACATATAAACAATTAGATTAATATATTTTGTATCGTAACAATAGTGTCATACAATTGTAGAGTAATTAAGGAGAGGGTAAATGAGCGAAAAAACAAGTTTTGACGCAGGTAAGGCAGTAGAACAAATAAAAAAAGATAGAAATCTAACAATAATCGCAGGTGGGGCAGTAGCCGTAATCGTTGGACTGTTTCTTCCCTGGTACACTGTAAGCTTCTTGTCGGTAAGCACTAGTGTAAGTCCGGGTCTTAATGGTGACGGTTTGCTACTACTAGTTTTTTCAGTTGTATCGCTAGCAGCTGGGCTTAACGTTCTAAATAAAGACAAAAAGCAAATGTCTATCGCGTCTATCGTAGCCGGAGTTTTGGCGCTACTTGTAATGCTAAGCAATTGGCCAGACGAATCGCTTAGCGGTGCAGTCAGCACTGGTATTGGTTACTGGTTAGGACTAGCTGGCTCTGTTGCAATAATCGCAGGATCTGCAATGGCTTACAAATCAAGTCAATCTGTTAAATAAAATATAAAAAATACAAAAAAGCACCGTTACTTGCATTAGTAACGGTGCTTTTGCTATAATACGTTTGTTGTTCCGGCCACTAAATTAGGTCGGAATTTTTCATTTAAAGAGAGAATAATTTAATAAATAACGAAAGGCGCTTCGCCTGTTGCTTTTGCAGCTAAGGGTAAAGAGTAGCCGGAACAGGGAATTTATTTCACTGTCCCGCGCGTCGAGGAAAACCGTAGGTTGTCCTTGAATAGCGAAGCGGAAAAAATATGGATTTTGATGTAAAACAGTTAGCAGGAGCAATGAGACTCATTGCCGAAGAAAAAAACTTACCAGAGGATTTAGTACAAGAAATTGTAGAATCAGCGCTAGCTGCAGCCTATAAAAGAGATTACGGTGATAGAGAGCAAGAAGTAAGAGTGTCTGTAAACCTTAACACTGGTGGTGTTGATGTATATGTTGAAAAGGAAATTGTTGAACTTGTAGGAGACGAAAATTTTGAAATTGCGTTAACTGACGCTGTAAAACTAAAAAAAGATGCAAAAATTGGAGATTTGATTGAGCAATATGTTGAAATAAAGACTTTTGGTCGTGTTGCCGCACAGACCGCAAAACAAGTTATTATGCAACGCTTGAGAGATGCAGAACGTGAAATTGTGATGTTAGAGTATGAAGATAAAGTTGGAGAATTAGTAAACGGTGTAGTGGCTCGCGTTGAAAACCGGCTGGTTAGAATCGAAGTTGGAAAAGCACAAGCTATTATGCCAGCCAGTGAACAGAGTAGCTCAGAGAGATACTTTCCAGGTCAAAGACTTAAACTATATCTTAAAGAAATCGAGAAAAGCTTTAGAGGTCCACAGCTTATTGTTAGTCGTTCATCCGCAGAACTTGTGAGACAACTTTTCAATTCAGAAGTACCTGAAATGGAAGGTGGAGCAGTAGAAATGAAAGCTATCGCCAGGGAAGCTGGTGTTAGAACAAAGCTTGCTGTGCATTCTACAGTCCAAGGAGTAGACCCAGTAGGAACATTTGTTGGTGGACATGGAACAAGAGTTAACGCTGTTGTTAGCGAAATCGGTGATCAAGAAAAAATTGATATTGTCGTTTGGGACGAAAACCCAGAAGTTTTTATTGCTAGCGCACTAAGTCCAACTAAGGTCAAATCTGTAATAATTGAAAGCGGTGGAACTCGTGCAAAAGTTATTGTTCCTGAAGATCAGTTAAGTATAGCTATTGGTAAGGGCGGACAAAACGTCAGACTTGCAAGCAAACTTACGGGATTTGAAATAGACATTACAGCTGATAAACCTGCTGAAGAAACAAAAGTAGAAAATGCAGAGCCAATGACAGTTGATAAAGTACAAAAGCACAAACTGAAACGAAAATCAGATCTAGAAAACAGTTTGCTTGACGCAATAAACGAACACGGCGAATAAAATATATAAGATATAGGGTAACTTATGCGTCCAACACGTCATGAAGGAGTGATGACTGGAATTAGTTTTGACAGCCCAGAACAAATTGCGGTTTTATCTGCTGTAGTGCATAAAGGACTATCTAATCCATCGCTAAGTTCGTTAGTTGACATTGAAATTAGTCGAATAGCATCTGGTGAAAAAAGAATTCATCCTTCAGCAGATGGTTTAGATCCAAAAAGGCCTGAAATTATTATACCTTCAGAATTTGCCGGTGAGCTGATAGTTGCAATTGTTGCCCTTTCAATATCATCTTATGAAGCGGAATTAAGGGGTGTTGACGTAGAAGTAGCAAGAAGTATGATAGAAGAATATTGGGAATCCTGCGATTTAGGCAATAGTTAAATAATAATTAGCACTCAGTGTTGACGAGTGCTAATTCAGGCGTGTATAATTGTGCTCATGAACGATAACGACGAATTTCAAGATTTACTACAGCATCTAAGCGACAACGCTCTACAAAGCCTCAGACATGCTGACGGAATTGCAAGAGCAACAGGAAGCGCATATGTTGGCACAGAGCATCTGCTCCTTGGTGTATTGGCACAGGATAGTTCACTTGGCGCAAAAATTTTATTGGAGAATGGTGTTACGTTAGATAAAGCACGTTTAGCAATGAATTTGACTGCAAAAAAAATAAATCTTATGTCAAACATGGGCGCAAAAGGACTTAGTGAGGCTGCAAAACTGACGTTGAAAATGAGCTGGGAAATTGCTCAAGAGTATGCCCAGGAATCTTGTGGAACAGAACATATTGTATATAGCATCTTAAGTCAGAAAAACGCTAGTGCTACAGTGCTACTTAGAAATATGAACGTGAGAGTAGATGATTTATTAAATGAGTTTGAAGTTTTGTTAAACAAGCAAAGCTACGAACAGGGTGACAATAGCACAAAAACTAGAAAAAAGGGAAAAAAGACGCTACTTGACCAGTTTAGTACTGACTTAACTGCTGAAGCTAAACTAGGAAAATTAGACCCAGTTGTCGGACGCGAGGTTCAAATTCGTAGACTTATCACAATACTGAATAGAAGAACTAAAAATAACCCAGTTTTAATTGGGGAGCCTGGTGTTGGAAAAACTGCAATAGTTGAAGGGGTTGCCCAGAGAATTATTGCTGATGATGTCCCAGACGCATTAGTAGATAAGAGAATTGTGATACTTGACTTGGCGGCTATGATTGCTGGCACAAAATACCGCGGTGAGTTTGAAGACCGCTTGAAGAAAGTAATGGTTGAACTTGAGAATGATACTAAAACTATAGTTTTTATTGACGAAATTCATCAGTTAGTAGGAGCTGGATCAGCAGAGGGTTCCATGGATGCCGGCAATATCCTAAAGCCTAGTTTGGCCAGAGGAAAAATTCAGTTAATTGGTGCCACAACAACTACCGAATACACAAAGCACATCGAAAAAGACGCAGCTTTAGAGCGAAGATTACAACCTGTTATGGTACCAGAGTCTACAGAACAGGAAACGTTGGCAATTTTGCGTGGACTAAAAAAGCATTATGAAGATTTTCATTCTGTTACTATTGACGACGAAGTATTAGTAGACACTGTTGCTCTTGCGGCTAGATATATCCAGGACAGATTTATGCCGGACAAAGCTATAGACCTGCTAGACGAGGCGTCAGCTCATTTAAGAGTTGAAAAAGGCAAAACACCACCAAGACTAAGAGAGCTAAATAAAGAGATTAAACTCGTTCAGTTAAAAATTGACGACGCAGTAGAGGCCGAAGATTATGAAAAAGCAGCAAAACAGAAGCAACGAGCAAGCCAAATAAAGGTAGAAATCGACACACTAGAGAAAACTGCCAAAACTGCAAAACGAATAAAATTATCTAGCGAGGATATCGCTGACGTTGTGTCGCGCATGACAGGAGTGCCGGTTAACAAGGTTATTAAATCCGAAGTATCTTATTTAATTAATCTAGAGAAAAATTTAAGTAAGCATGTTATTGGTCAGTCGGAGGCCGTAGAAGCGGTTTCAAGAGCCCTTAGGCGTAGTAGGAGCGGTGTGTCTAGTAGTAAACGACCAATAGGTTCATTTATATTTATGGGGCCGACAGGTGTTGGCAAAACTGAACTTGCCCGTAAGCTAGCTTCGGAGTTTTTTGGTAATAAAGATGCACTTGTTAAGATTGATATGAGCGAATTTGCAGAAAGACATACAACATCAAGATTAGTAGGAGCGCCAGCAGGTTATGTTGGCTATGATGAGGGTGGGCAACTTACTGACAAAATAAGACGGCAGCCGTATAGTGTAGTACTTTTTGACGAAATCGAAAAGGCACATCCTGAAGTATTTAACATGCTGTTACAGGTATTAGAAGATGGTGTTCTGACAGACGCAAAAGGCAGAAAAATTAACTTTACTAACACGATAATAATCATGACTAGTAACATCGGTGCAGATAAAATGCAGAAAGAAGCTGTTCTTGGTTTTAAGGCGGAAGACGAAAAAGACTTCAAAGATTTGGATAAACTACATGAAAAAACCAAAGAAGATGTTAAATCAGCGTTGAAGAAAATGATGCGCCCAGAACTTTTGAATAGAATCGATAAAGTCGTAGTTTTCCGAGCTTTAAATAAACAGGATGCTCAAAAAATTGTTGATTTGCTTATAACTGAACTTAACAACAGATTAGTTCGAAAAGGTATTGGAATAGAGCTATCAAATAGCGCAAAACAGTTCCTTGTTGAAAAAGGCTATGATGACAAGAATGGCGCTAGACCCTTAAGAAGACTGATACAAGATGAAATCGAAGATACACTTGCTGATAAATTAATTAATGGCGAGCTTCAAAAGGGCGACATTCTTAAAATAAGTTTAGCAAAGGGTAAATTAGTGTTTGAAGCCACAAAAGAGACGACTGCCAAATAGTAGTTTTGAGC
>JAGONL010000079.1 GCA_017993025.1 Candidatus Saccharimonadota bacterium | reverse complement strand
AGAAGTAGAAGAAAGTGCACTTGCGTCAGAAGCTTGCCTAGCTCAAACCCAAGCGGTAGCAGAAGATTGTCCGTCCACAAAAGGCTACTTAGGTGTAATCCCGACCGATTCGATAGCCCGTCGCTCTTCGTGGTCTGCCCCGATTGTAGCCGTGGTATTCTCAGGCCAGGTGATTCAGGAAACTTTTAGTCAGTTTGGTCACATCATCGGAGATTTATTCAAAGGAGACACATCAACTGCCAAAGAAAACGTAACCGGAGTAGTCGGCATTGGCTACATTCTAGGTGAATTAAGCAAGCAAGGCTTTATGTCCATTCTATTTCTGACGGCTATGATTTCGCTTTCGCTAGCAATAATGAACTTCCTTCCAATCCCGGCTCTTGACGGCGGAAGGCTGTTTGTAACGCTACTTTTCAGAGGTTTAAAACGCCCACTCACCAAAGAAACAGAAGAGCGAATACATGGTACTGGATTTATGCTCTTAATGGTTCTATTTTTATTAATAACAGTTGTCGATGTCCAAAGATTTATCCTCAAATAGCCAGCGCTCCGGCGTAAATATCCTAGGTGTATTAGCGACTTTATTTGTCAGTGCTTTTGCATTTTTTAGTTCTCAGTACATCGGAGTCATAATAATATTGATAGTTTTACTAGCCTTGGGGAGTGAACGTCAAGAGGTGGTTGATTTACTCTCGGATAATAGCCTTGCTCAATTAGTAACACTTGCCGTTGTAGCCACCATAACTATATTTATCATATACAAATTTCTAAAATGGCGAAAATTCAGCCCCAAAAAATTACTATTACTAGAAAATAAACCAACGCGCGGAATGGTACTTGACGTTGTGTTGACTTATGGTTTGTATTTTTTGGTATTGATAATAGTAACGGTATTTCTAGACATATTTACATCTGTAAACATTGAACAATCTCAAGATTTAGGTATTGCTGACCCTGAAAGTCTTGGCTCAAAAATAATTATATTTACCATGCTAGTAGTAATCCCGCCAATTTACGAGGAAATACTATTCCGCGGATTTCTATTCAATATGTTAAAAAAACATGGTGGTCAAATTCTGAGCGTTATCCTTACGTCGCTTTTATTTGGGGTAGCTCACCTGGAATATGACAATCTAAACTGGATAGCAGCTATTGATACACTAATATTTTCCGGATTCTTAATATATATATCACAAAAACACCAGTCGCTTTACAGCGCAATGATGCTTCATGCTATAAAAAACGCAGTAGCATTCTATGTACTGTTTGCGCGCTGAGAACATCTCCAGTACAATTTACAGTATGAGTGTGAATAAATTTACCCAATATCCCAAGAACATGCCGGCAATCGGTATTATTAATTTTTAATTCACCAAATTTGAACATTTTAATCAGATAAATCAGCAGAGGGAATAAATCATGAGACGATCACAACTATTTATAAAAACCAGAAAAGACGCACCAAGCGACGAAGTATCTAAAAACGCACAGCTGCTTATAAGGGCTGGCTTTGTATATAAGGTAATGGCCGGAGTTTACGCATACACGCCACTTGGTATCCGTGTGCTTGAAAACATTAAGCAAATTGTCCGCGAAGAAATGAACGCCATTGCCGGTTGCGAACTAATAATGAGTGCCCTCCAAAAACCAGAAACTTGGGAAGAAACAGGCAGATGGGATGATTCTGTTGTAGATGTGTGGTTTAAAACCAAGCTTAAAGACGACTCTGAGGTGGGTTTAGCATGGTCACACGAAGAAGCTATTGTGGAGATGATGAAAGAGCATATAACAAGCTACAAGGATTTGCCACAAAGTGTTTATCAATTCCAGACAAAGTTCAGAAACGAACTTCGCTCAAAAAGCGGAATTATGCGTGGGCGCGAATTTGTCATGAAAGACATGTATTCTGTTCACACTTCCCAGATAGACATGGATGGATACTACGACAAAGTAATAGAAGCCTACAAACGTGTGTTTAGCCGTTTAGGTATAGGCGATAAGACATTTGTAACCTTCGCAAGCGGGGGAGCGTTCACAAAGTTCAGTCACGAGTTTCAAACAATTTGTTCGGCAGGCGAAGACACACTTTATGTTGACGATGCCCAGACAGTTGCCGTTAACGAAGAAGTTCTAGATGACGCCACAAAAGAACTTGGAATAGACAAAGCGACCTTAAAGCCAGTTGTGAGCGCAGAGGTAGGAAATATATTCAAATTTGGTACCGAAAAGTCAGAGAAGATGAACTTCACGTATACAGACAAAGACGGTATTAAAAAACCACTTTACCTCGCGTCGTACGGAATAGGAATAACCAGAGTTATGGGCGTAATAGCTGAAATGATGTCTGATTCAAAAGGTTTAGTTTGGCACTCCAACATCGCGCCTTATCATGTATACCTAGCAAGCATTGGCGACGTTTCAGGTGTAGCTGAAGACTTATGTAAACAATTAGAAACGGCCGGTGTATCTGTTATCTATGACGACAGAGACGTTCGTCCGGGTGAAAAGTTTGCAGACGCTGAACTTATGGGAATCCCATACAGATTAGTAGTAAGTGAAAGAAACCTAGAATCAAATTCTGTCGAGCTCACCAACAGGGAAGATGGAAATACAGAAATGATTCCTACGGACAGAATAGTCAATATATTGGTTGAAAAAACAAACTCTTAATATATTGTAAAACCTAGGGCTACTTTGGTATAGTCATAGGGTACTGAAATTACCAAACATACATTATATTGACAACAAATTAGATATTAAAGGAACCATCGTAAATGAAAAAACAATTCAAATTGACTACTGAGGGTATTGCCGAACTAGAAGCTGAGATTAAAGTTTTAGTCGCCAACAGGGGCGAGCTAGCCGACAGAATTAAATCGGCCAGAGAATTTGGTGATTTAGCAGAAAATGCTGAATATAGCTCTGCTAGACAAGACCAAGAACGTGCTGAAGGCCGTATAACTGAGATAGATCACATTCTTAAAAACTCCGAAGTTATCAAGCAACCGAAGAAAAAAGACACAGTTGAACTCGGAAATACCGTTGTTCTAAAGAACGCAAAGGGTGAAATGACTTTCGCCGTAGTAGGTTCAGTCGAGGCAGACCCGCTAGAGGGCAAAATATCTGACGAATCCCCGATGGGCAAGGCAATAC
>JAGONL010000078.1 GCA_017993025.1 Candidatus Saccharimonadota bacterium | reverse complement strand
GCTATCCGTCTGCTACATAAAGAAGGCCCTAAACTTCCTTCGCTTTACGATCTTAATTCACTAAAAGTTATTGGTACTGTTGGTGAACCGATTAGTCCGGAAGCATGGCTTTGGTATCAAGAGGCTATCGGCGGTAGCCGTTGCCCAGTTGTAGATACTTGGTGGCAAACAGAGACTGGTGGCCATGTCATTTCGCCTCTGCCGGGCGCGACTCCAACAAAACCCGGATCGGCTACTCTACCACTACCCGGGCTTTGCGTTGAAATTTTAGACGATAATGGAAATAAAGTGGGTAGTGGAGTAAAAGGTTTTTTGTGCATAACAAAACCGTGGCCTTCTATGATTCGTTCAGTTTGGGGGGATAATGATCGCTATAAATCGACTTATTTTAGTAAAATTATTAATGCACACAGACCCATATATTTTTCTGGTGACGGGGCGCAATACGACGAGAACGGCTACATAAAAATTACAGGAAGAGTTGACGACGTGATTAATATTTCTGGGCACCGTGTCGGTAGCGCAGAGGTAGAATCGATATTAGCAAATCATCCAATCATCGCAGAAGTTGCAATTGTTAGTCGCCCCGATGAAATACGTGGAGAATCTATGTTCGCGTATATTGTACTTAGGAATTCAGGTGTAAAAATAAAAAATAATAAATTGATTAAAGAAATAAACGCTCTTCTTGCTCAAGATATCGGTCATATTTATACTATTGATTCAATTTCTATTGTTCCGGGGCTACCTAAAACACGTAGTGGCAAAATCATCAGAAGAATCTTAAAATCAATCGTAAATAACGAACCAATTACTCAGGACATATCTACTCTTGACGATCCATCAATCGTGGGAATAATACAAAAAATAATGCAGAGTTGAAACTTTGCTAGACTTATTTAGACCAGGCAAAATAGGCTAATACTACACCTGTAGAATTAATAGTCCAGTGCAGTAGTATTGGCGCAATTAGACTTCCGCTTTTGATTCTTAGCCACGTGAAAAACGCCCCAGCAATCGACGTGGCAATGACAACGGTAAGAACAATTAGTACTTTTGGTATCGCGTTGCCACTAACAATGCCGGATACATCTAAATTGCTTGCTGAAAAAATATGCCACACACCGAAACTAATTGAAGAAACTAACAGCGCGTAACCTTGAGTTAGATATGTACTGAGTGTGCCAAAAAGTAATCCCCGAAACGCTAATTCCTCCAAGATTACTGTCATCAGTGGTAACACCAAAAAAATAGTCGTCAGCATGGTTTTAAGATCAGTTTGATATCGACTATCTTTGAAAGTTTCTGGGTTAATTAGGAAAACAATTAGCCCTCCTACAATAACAACAGCCATGAAGGGCAGAGCAGTAACCGCGCCTTTTAGCACAAGATCTTTTGATAGTCCAACATTTGTCCAACTTAATTTAGTTAAAGCAACAATTAAACAAATGGAAAAGTATAGAACTAAAGTGGCTACAAGCTTATTATTATTTGATACCTTAGAGAAAATAACACTAGCAATACTAAGTGTAGACACAACAATAAGGGTATACAGTATCTGAAGCCCGTTATTCATTTGCATATGTATCGATTAGGGTCTGAAGTTTTACGCTTTGCTCTTTGGTCCAGTTTTCTGGTTGCGCTACTTCGGCCCACGCAGAAACAATATCGTTTGCATAATTATGCCCGTGACCGTTTGGTACTGTCACGCCATAAAATTGATCAACAGTGACTTGGAAAAACGAAACAAAAGGAATCCAGCGCGTCCTACTAGATACATCTGAACCACGAGGTTCGTTCAACCAGTCAGGTTTTTTTATCATTAAATCAAAACTAAACCATATAACTGGGTCGGAGGCATGTTGCAAAAAAAGTACTCGTGGGTTTGACCATTCGTTACTGAGTTTTGCCGTATCAACCTCAGTGGATGAAGCAAAACGCACCGTTTCACCATTCTCAAAGACAGGCTTAATTTCTGTGCTTCCTGCATCTCTATTATCTGTAATTGACCTCCAAAGCTCAGTATTACTTGGAGTTCCAATATATAGTGCTCCATCTACTGATCGTCGTAAATCCTGCACACTGCTAAAAGCCGATTGTCCACCAAAAGATCCAAGCGATAAGCCGTATGCTATTAATTTTGGCCTGTTACTAATTGGTATTTTTATCCATTCTGTATATACGGCGTCGTATAATTCTCGCCCAGCATCTTTAGCATTTTCGCTATCAACTAGAAATGAAATCCAGCTTGGTAGGTATGAATATTGCTGGCTAACTATTGCTGAATTTCCGTTGTACATATACTCTAAGCTATCCACTGCTTGCGGTTCAAGCCACCCAGAACCAGTAGCAGTTGCTATAACCAAAACGTCTCTTTCAAAAGCGCCTGCTAGTTTTAAATCAGCTACAGCGAGTTTGGCTCTTTCTCTTGGAGAGTCAGCGCTTTCTAAGCCAGAGTAAATTCTAATAGGCTCCATTGGGGTTTGTCCGCTAAAGGTTTCTAATTGTTGTTGGCTTGGTCCTCGAGCAACAAAATCTCGGCCTCTTGACCCAAGGCTTTGCCAGCTAATCGCAGACTTAGGGTTTCCGGAACGATAGATATTTTGTGGTTGAGTTATGCCCTCGCTTGTTTGGGAATTTGCGTTAGAGTAAATATTGTTCGCTACATTTATGAGAGTCTTTAGTAAAAAGCCATTAATAATCCACACAAATAATAAAGCAGCTAATCCTGTTCCAAATAAAATACCAACTCTGCGTGGGACCCAACGACCAAAAAACTTACTTAATTTGTTAGCCAATTTTCTAAGCCCACGGCAAATTGATAAAATAAACAAACTAAAAAGAATTGTGACTATAGTAATCTGAATAATGTTAACGGCGTTCTGGGGTTCTTGTCCAACCAGCACTCTAACTTCATTTTGCCAATTGTGCCCGACAATTATTGAGATTAGTATTAACGCGGGCATTATTTTTATAATCTTCCAAGCTAGTGCTTTTTGCTTTTTTGTCGGTTCTTTTTGAGTTAGCCAACGCAGGATTTTGCTGAATAAAACACCAATTCCATAACCAATCGTAAAAGAAACTCCACTTATAAAACCTTGCATTAGCCAAGGACGGGGTAGTAATGACGGGAGAAGAGACAGGCAAATAAACAGACCACCAATAATAAGTCCTGAATAATTAAATTGA
>JAGONL010000077.1 GCA_017993025.1 Candidatus Saccharimonadota bacterium | reverse complement strand
GTAGCCATAACCATAGCCGTAACTGTAACCATAGTTATAACCGTAGCTAGAACCATAGCCGGAAGCACCTCTGCCATAATCATTAATTACCACAGATAAGTTTTTGATTTTACTCTCCGTCATAATCTTATTTACATTTTGCACAAAACTTCTGTTAGAATAAGCTGCGCGGAAAACATACATAGGATAATCAGCAATTTTCAAAATTTCTAACGCATCCGTTACCAAACCAATTGGAGGGGTATCAATTACAATGTAATCATACTTCGTTTTCAAATAATCCAATAGCTCATGCATCTTGGGCAATAAAATTAACTCCGAAGGGTTAGGAGGAACCGGACCGGCTACTACAAAATCTAAATTAGGAATACCCGTCTCCATAATACACTCATCAATACCCGACTGGCTGCTTAAAATAGTACTTACCCCGCGATACGCATCTACACTAAATACTTTATCAAGCCTTGGCTTTCGCATGTCAAAATCAAGAATGATAACTTTCTTGTTTAGCAAGCTTAAGATAGCTGCAATATTCAGCGAAACAAAAGTTTTCCCCTCTCCAGGAATGGTAGAAGTAGTAGCAATAATTTTTGTACCGGGCGCACCGCCAATAAACTGAAGCCCGGAACGAACTGCCCGGAATGCCTCGGTAATAGTTGACTTAGGATCTTGCGTAACAACTATCTGAGAGCGCACTAACTCATCTTTGTATCTTGGTATAACTCCTATAAGCGGAGCTCTCGATTTTCTCTCTACATCGTCAATAGAGATAATAGTATTTTGAAGTAGATAACGAATAACGATAATAACCAAACCAAGTATCAATCCTATTAAAACACCTGCCAGTTTTACAAAAGTTTCTCGTGGCGATATAGGAACTTTTGAAACAAAGGCTCTTTGAAGAATAACATAGTCCGATACAATCCCGGCACTGGCAATAAGGTAGTTCGACTTTTCACTATACAGATTCAACACAAAGTCATTCTTAATAGCCGCCATCTTATCTAGCCGGTCAAACTTATGCTTCATGTCAGGAATACTGAATAATTCAGCCATGTACCTATCATGTTCTTCTTTAAGTAGCTTCTGCTTGGTGTGTAAGCCATTTATAGCATTGTCAACATTCTTAGAAAGCCTGATTTTGCCTTCCTCTATCTCTTTATCTTTTAATCGCACATTCGGATGACCCTGTGTAACTTCCAACAACATCAGATTGCGCTCTTTCTGCATTTTGTTTATGTCGGCTACTTCATCACCAAAAAATATGGTTTTCTCCCTAAAAGTAAACGTAGGTAACGTAGAATAATCGTTTTCTTTTTGAACTGCCTTTTTAAAAAGAACCAGCAACTGAAGGTCGTTGTCTATATTTCTAAAGGCTTCTTCAAAACTTAGCGACTGATTAGCAAGTAGATTAAGATAGTTGCCTCCCTTATCTAGGTATCCTTCTGTAATTTTGAGGGCAGATATAGAATCTTGAAATTTGTCGAAAGCATACCCAAAAGTGTCAATCTGGGCATCTAAGAAGCGTAAAATGCTTACAAAACTTTCTTTTTTACGCTCTACATCATATAAAATAAATTCATCCGATATTTTTTGAACTATGTCTCTGGCTCTTTCAGTATTTCGGTCCTTAAAAATTAACTTCACAGTTTGCGTTGCCGGGTCAATAGGCATTACTGCCAGTTTGTTGGCTATATCCGTTTCTACATCAGCGCGGGTTAAAAACTTAAAGTAGTAAAGACCGTTAACATCTTCTGGCGATATTGCACGGCTAAAGGAAGTTTGAATCGAGAAGAATGGAGAAGAAAGCACTTTGCCGGTATCGGCAGAGTATTCATAATCCTTGCCGTTCATGGTAAAAGAGATATAATATTTTTTACCGCTCAAAATTTTGAGGTAAATGGGCATGGAGTAAATACTCTCGTCTTTGATGCTCCCCTGAACTCGAAAAGGAGATGATGTATAAAGCTCTGTAAAAATAAATTTTGTTTTACCTTCTTTATAATATCCAACTTCTAACGGAAGTTGATCAATAACTCTATCCAGAAGT
The DNA here is from genome assembly GCA_017993025.1 of Candidatus Saccharimonadota bacterium. GTDB lineage: Bacteria > Patescibacteriota > Saccharimonadia > Saccharimonadales > SZUA-47 > JAGONL01. The sequence continues at coordinate 1,162 of JAGONL010000077.1, read as the reverse complement.
AGCTTGGAAGTTATCAGTTGCATTTCTCTACTTATCTCTGTGGGATCATGCTCAACTACCAAATTTTGCACCGCAGAACCCAGTAACTGTGTTGATTTTTCAGTTTTCAGCATTAGCGTTGTGCTTGACTCGAAAATGCGAGGAGTGTACCGTAAATACACCAGCGATAAAACAACGCAGGTAACTACCACAAGTATCACCCATACTATAGAGGCATTAATCACATAAATCATCAACCCTAGATTAAAGTCTTCTACCGGGTTGCTAAACGATGCTCCTTTGATTTCTTGATTCGAATTATTTTCCACTAAAGGTTCTAATTAATGCAATGGTTGTTAAAATAGTGCTTGCCCAGGCAAAGACAGGAGCTAATTCTTTTAAAACGTCTGATGCGGGTCTTCTTCTTGGCTCAATGTATATAATATCGTTTGACTGAACGATAAGGTCTGCATTACGCATTCCTTCAATACTCGACAGGTCAATGATACTTATTTGGGGATTTTTCAAATCCCCCCGTATCACTTTTATTTTATACGACTTCAAATCAGCGCCAATGCCACCCGATTTAGCGATTACTTCAAACAAATTAGTTGGTGCTTGATTTAAAGAGACAACACTTGCTGTAGAGCCTTTATACACAAACGCTCTGCGATTAGACACAGTTACAATTATGTATGGATCAACAAATAGGTTGGAATACTTCTCTGCTAAAACTCTCTCTAACTCTGTTTCTGTGAAACCCTTTACATAAAATTCTCCTATAATAGGCAACTTAGCAAAGCCTTCATTGTCTACTAAAAAATTAACCATAACACTTCCCTGTTGACCAGTCTGAACCGCCCCGCTTGTTCCTCCCAAAACATCAATCAATCTAAATCCATCACGCGAATAAGCTTGCAAAGAAAACTGATCGCCCGTTTGAATAACGTATTCGTCCATCTGCTTCTTCGCCAGCTCAAAAAACTGATAGTCTTTTTGCTGAAACATAATGTTTGGATAAAACACTTTGCAAGCCGAAACGGACAACAGCAAAAAAGAAATTACAGAATAGTAAACGAGTTTTTTCATTGCTACAAACTTATTAAAAAAACACAAGGCATTTATTTATAAAAGCGAATAATAGAGTTTAGTCATATCTGCACAAAGTCGTTGATAGCTGAAT
>JAGONL010000019.1 GCA_017993025.1 Candidatus Saccharimonadota bacterium | reverse complement strand
ATCCGAAAACCCCGAAACCACAATTAATAACAGAAAACTGATATATAAATCACCAATAATAACAACTATAGTTCGATCAGCTAAATATTGATTTAGTTAATTTTGGCTTCTTGCAGTGTCTCTTAAGAGTTGGTAAAACTGAAACATTTCATAAGCGCTGGGAATTCCAGAATTAGTGTCTGGATGTAGTTCAACCATTGCAGTTTTAATTATCCGATCTATTTGGATGTTCTTTGGGTCGGTGTTTCTTAATCTTTCCAAAAAATCAGTTTTTAACTTATCAATTAGCGCTACTGAAGAACTGTCTAGTTTTCTTGATGGAATAGTGGCAACTAGCCTAGAAAAATCTATCATTGTCTGCTGTTTTTCGATATCTAGTCTTGAAATTTCTGCCTCTAATTTATCAACTGGCTGTCTGACCCGAGGGTGTCCTGTATTTGTATTGGTGTTTGAATGGTATTTTCTATTTCCAAAGATTCTCTCTCTGGAACTGCGCTCGTTTTCACGCCATCTGTTTCGCGTGCTATACGTTCTGAAATTTTGGCTCCACTTGCCGTCTGCAAACAACATAGTATTTATTTGAGTATTTACTGCTTCCTTAACTATGTCACTTGGCAGGAGAGGACGATCCAGTTTTCCTTCTGATCTAGTGGCTTCAAAAGAGTCGTATAGATAGTTTGGGTCACTATCAAAACCTCTATCTTTTATAAGTGGTTTCTGACCATAAATTACTTTTGCATAGTAGAGCATAGCATTTTTTACATAGTCGTCTAGAAGTTCGTCTGGTCCTTTTTGTTTGAATCTGTCTAATTTAGCAGTTACGTATTGGTCAAATTCTGCTTGTGAAATTGTTCCTCGTCCACTCAAAGTAGTCCCAATTCGTTTAGCTATAGACGGCTTATCTGGTCGAGCCCCCAAGCCTTCAATTTTTGTGCAAAGTTCTTCCAAGTAAGCAAGGGAAGCGTCTTTAGCTTCTGCGCGTAATAAATCTGGAGTTCCAAAACCTCTTGCAACAAGTTTAAACCTCTCTAGTTTAGTGGTTAAGTCCTGTGCTACACCAGAAGAGAAGCCGTGGTATTCGTCAATAAGTTCTTGGGTTTTTTCTTCAATTTCGTCTTGCGTTGCACCTACTGCATGCAACTCTGACTTAATTGAGTCATAAAATTGACCAAACGCCGAGTAGGGGCTGGTGCGTTTTGCGTATGGTTTTTGTTCCTGGCTTTCAGAACTAGAGGGAGAGTCGGACGATGTTAGGTGTTTTGTGTCTTCGTATGGAACTCCCAAGTACTCAAGTGCTTTATAAGTGTCAGTTTCAAACAGACCTACATAAAATTCTGCTTTAGCTGAGGCAATTTCCATGATTTCTTCATCAGAAATTGCTTCGGGCTCGAACTGAGCATCCGTGTATGCAAATATTTCGTCAAATTTACCCTTGTTAACATCAGAGAGCCTTGTAAGAGTAGCTTCTGTTTCTACTGGAGCTGGCTCGATTGGTGCTGAAGTGATAATGGAACCATCTATCATAAGAATATATTATAGCAAAAAAACACTAAAAAGTCAAGCATAATGCTTCTGCTAACTTCTTTACGATACAGCTCATGCTTGCAATGTTTTATCTCTGGTGATTAGATATGACGATGACTATAGATACTGAAAGAAACTTAATTGCATTTGATGCTAGTAAGTTCAATTACGGGCAAATAACTATTGATTCTGCACCGATATCATGGAGAGTTAATCGCTACGATAGAGACGGAGAAATATTTGCTTTAGAGGATCTAGAGGAACTAGCAGGCCCAGTTGTCGTAGCTTCTCTTGCTGTAAATAGCTTTGCCAATGGTAATTATGCAGGTAGAAAAATTATTGAAAGGGCGCACGAACTTGAGGTGCCGACCGCAGTAATTGCCGAAGAAAGTATGCGCGAGTATCTTTTTGTTTTTGAATCAATTCTATTTGTGCCAAGAAAAAAAGGAAAAGTAAGTGACACGCTAAAAACCTGGTTTTCAACTTTATAAACTTAAAGTAAATCCGATTTTTAACTGGGTTTGGGGTTGCATTGTTTTTGTATGGGTGGTTAGCTTAAGTAATGAAGTTAGAAGATGAAATAAAGCGAATTGTCACCGAAATGAAGGCTTCTTCTGGAGCGATTATGGTGCGAAGCGTTGATGATAATGAATTGTTGATGTGCGCCGTTAGTTACAATATGCCAAAAGCGTGGGATGATTTAGTTAACAGGGTAGAGGATAATCCGAAAAATCTGAACGGCACGGTAGCTTTTACTGGAAAGCCAATCATTGCAAATAGAGTAGATAAAATATTTCATGGTTATCCAGTCAACTCGGTCATTGTTGTTCCAATAATTCGATCTGGCAAGGTAGAAGCAAACATTGAAGTAATAAGTGATAATGATGAGCGCGTCTTTAGTGATGAAGATTTAAGATATTTACAAAAAGAAGCTGAAGAACTGAAACTGGATATTTGATAGCTGATAGCTGATAATTATTTTTAGCAACTTAGTGCATTTTTTAGAATTTTGTTGTTTGGTTTGTGGCTTTTCGCGCCACACCGCACAAAGGGGCTAGTGCCAGCCCCTTAAACCCCACGCCATACTTTTCCCTACAGGCGCAAAAGTATGCAAAAGCCCCGCAGCGAGCTAAAACCGCAGGGAATCCTTGAGTTTTTTGACGCGCAATAAGGACGCAAGCGTCCAGTAAGTAATTTTAGAAGTTATGTACTTCTGGATTTGCTTACTGCTTTACTCGTCAAAAAAGCTCAAGGCTCCTCTGGGTTTTAGCTTTAATGCTGATTTAGCTACAAACTGCAAAATTGCACAGCAAGAGCTTGATTCGAAAGTAACTGATTGAAACTAATCAGTATTTCAGGGGCTGAATTAGCTACAGGGCTCATTTTCTACCAGGCTCTGATTGTCATGAATCAGTATTTCAAGGGGTGGTTTGACTACTATTACTTAGTGCTTGTGTTTTATTAACTTTCTCTGTGTAGAATAGAGATTAATGAGTAATTCTATTGGTGATAATGTTGAGATAGGGCTAGAAAAAACAAGGCGACGGAGGTCTCCTCTAGAGGTTTTGGTAGCATATTCTAAATCAGGACGATTTGTTACTGATTTATGTGAAGAATTTGATCCTCTGCGCGCACCATTGCCCGCTGGTTATAGCTACGCAAATCCTTCCTCGATTACGATCGCCGAAATTGCCAGACTTTGGTATTTGCGACGAGACGGTATTAATTCAGCTAGAACAAGGAACATAAAACACGGCAGGGCCATTATAGATGTTGGTGTACGTAATGCTGGCCAAAAGCTAGTTGGAAAAGGCACAATCATCCATGACAAACAAGGTTACGGACAGCTTGCAGATTTTATCGTACGCCCACAAGACAGAGGGAGGGGCATAGGGAAGGCAATAATAGACGAAAGACTTAGAATAGCAGAATCCTTAGGTGTCGAATCCATATATATTGCAGATCTAATGAGCACTAACACGCTTGAAAGCTACTATTTCGAGCAGGGTTTTGTCAGGCTTGAAGATGGTGGCCTAGGCCTAGGCCCAACCCCAGTGCCAATCATACTGTAGAAGTGCTACAAATAATTGATAATTGATAGTTGATAGGGCTTGTGCTTGCAAATTGTTTCTATAGACGATATGTTAATGCGATGAGACACATAGAGGCATTTTTAACAGCAGAAGCTGAGTTAGATGAAAATCCAGCTAGGGTTGTAGAGTTAGCTGCAAGCGCCTTACTTGCAATAAGTTTTTTGCGCGAAGACAAACCAACACGAATTAAAAAAGGATTGCCGGTTTTTCAACATCAAGTACCGCTTGTAGGCTACGGCGTTGATATGAGTGTTAAACCTCACCAAAGCCATTTTTTAAATCTTGAAAAGCCACAGGAAAGAATGTTCGCTGCAGGCCTACCTGCGTCTCTAGGTTATTTCAGTAGAATGTTTGGCAATGTCGCGTTTTCGTTTGATAGAAATTCGGACAGTATTGTTGCAGTTCAGTTCGGTGATTGTGGAGATAGTTCAGCCACAGTGGCGGGTACGAACGCGATACGAAACGCATGGCAAGAAATGCATATGCCTACTCTTGCATATGTACAACAAGTAGCAAATCAATTAGGCTAACAATCCTGATAACTGATAAATGATATTTGATAAAATTAATCTTGCTTGTGTTTTACGTGCTTCGCCTGTGTAGAATAGATACTAATGAGTAATGTTAGTAGATACAGTTGGGGTGAGCCTATTGGAGAATTTGAAGGTCAACCTATATACGGCGGAGACTGCGCGGGCATGATGCCTGCAGTCTATATGACAGATACCGAAATCACCAATAGACGTCATCCTGATACACCCGAGGAGTGGGATCTATTTGGTGCGCATTTACCACACGAAGTTACAGTAATAAGAGATATTGAAATCGGTTGCAAAAACTACCAAGCGCTATTGCTATCAGGAGTAGCAATCCAAGACTGTGCGAACTGCCCCTTGCGCCGAAAAGAACAACGGGATTCAGGCTCTGATATTTGATAATTGATAAGGCTCATGCTTGATATATCAATATAATTTGAGATAGTTAGCAGTATGAATCAATTAGCCTGTAGGCAATTTGGAATTGCCGAATTAACCCCGGAAACTTTAGGTGTTTTAGAAGGTAACCCGCTATTTTCTATTGATCATCCAGCAGTTGCTGGAGTAGACGCACTTGGGAATCCTACCCAGGCTATTGCTGATCTACACCAAGATATATCTACTAAGTTGGGGCTTGCAACGCAACAAGATGAATACGACTTTCCCGGTTTTGGGAGGAGTTGGCATAGAGACGGGATATTCATAGTCGATAATCAAGATAATTATTGTCTATACACTACAGTTAGAAATGTGTCTGTATTTTGTGCTGCGACCATACTGGATGAAGTGGGTAGTTTCTATCATATTCCTAGAGGAGGGGGCAATAGCGTGCGAGATATGACAGCAGTTGCTAAATCTCTGCAAGATCAGCTAGCCATAGGTGCAGTTTCAAAAGCATTATCAAGCCCAAGAAGAACTATTGTTTGGCGAGAAAACCGGCAAGCAAAAAGAGATACCGCCCATGCTGTAGTTGCAGTAAAAGACACCCGACTCTCATATTCAACACGCTGGCTCAAGTAATAATTAATTTCTGATAATGGATATCTCATAACCAAAAACTACCAAGCCCTACTGCTAGCAGGAGTAGCAATTGAAGATTGTCCGAACTGCCCCCTCCGAAAATCGCAACTCCAAGCTTAAGAAAAATATTTAGATGTTCGGAGTATAATTACTTTATGGAATTTTCTAAGGTAGTTATTGTTACTTTCGTTCCGCTTAAAGATGCCGATAGTGTTCGCGAGGCATTGGGTAGAGCCGGAGCAGGGCAGATTGGAGAGTACAGTTATTGTAGTTATTCCGTAACGGGTAAGGGACGTTTTACTCCATCTGATAGCGCGAAACCACATATTGGCGAGGTAGGCCAACCTGAAGTTGTTGAAGAAGAAAGAATAGAGGTAGTTTGCGATAGGAATAAAGCAAAAAAAGTGATTGAGGCCCTAAAAAAAGCTCACCCATACGAAGAAGCACCATTCCACATCTACCCCCAAATAGAATTATCTGACATCTGAAACAAATAACCAAAAACCACCAAGACCAATAGGGCAGGAGTAGCAACCCACCCCCACAAACCCCACCCCCCAACTAGGACAGTAATAAAACCCAAACCCCTCATGCTTGCATTGTGTCGTTAGCTTATGCAATGGCAATAGAAGTTGAAAGAAGATATAATTGTTTTAACCATTGAATGCATGGGTGGGCACGCATATCGGGTAGCCTAGCCTATGAAAATATTAAGAGCACTTTGGTTTTGGGTAAAAGTTATAGTCCCTGTAAGGGTTACTAAGCCACGCGAATTTCCCGATGCCCCAACCAAAAAATCAGGAAATGCTTTCTCACGTCTCCTGGGCAAGATCCATAGATGGGGTAAGAATCGTCTCGAACGACGTCGGATACGGCGATTTGAGATTCAAAGAGAAATCAAAGAACATAAGATTCTTCCAGAGATATTCAAGTATTCGAAATGGATTCTTCTGTACCTACTTTTTGCGTCATTGTTAGCAATTATTACTGACGCTATATTCTCTCAAGTGATTGAATGGCTACAGAACTTTAGTTGGGTGACAGACATCTTGTCCGTGCCAAGTAAGGGGGCAATCGGCGACGCACTGACCGCATACATAGCCGCTGTTTCAGCACTCCTGGGTCTTATCTTCGCGCTGTACGCCGTGGGCTTTCAGCTTACAACTGATCGCTATTCTGAGAAGGTCACAAGTTTTATTAGTAATGAGAGAGTTAGTTCATACTTTTTCAGATTCATGGTCTTTACCGACCTATTTGCAGTTATTGTTTATCTTAAGTTGGTCATGTTTGATACCACTCCTGTCTTTAGTTTTGGGCTAGCAACTTTATTAGTAGCCACATCATTCCTCGGAATCATTATTTTCAAGAACCACTACATTGAAATCATTAAGCCAGAAAGTATGTTCAGCCGACTCAGGGAGCTAATATGGGACTCAATGAATGCGGTATCAACACCAGGAAGTTACACGAATAAAAGCTGGAGTCTGGCTACTCATGCGCGAAGACACTCTCAGAGTAATATGCGCACGATGGAAGCTCTGTATAGAGACTTGACAAGAAAAGGCATAGACAGGAGTCAAAACTGGACAGATGCGGCTTTTGCGCCATTGACAGCTGGACACCTACTGCAAGGATATTCTTCACTCAGAAAATTTATTGACGTAGATAAACCTTGGTGGACAGCCCAAAAATATGAAAAGGTTAAGTCCTCAGACATGAATATGTACACCATCAAGCTTCGACATGAGCTAAAAGGTACTGGACCACTTATTGTTCCCCAGAATCACCCCCTTTGGTTTGAAGATAGAATGTTCAGTTTCTTGGAAGAGATCACTAAGGATGTCGTTAATGACGATAGTGGGCAGATATTCATGAATGTTTCTGACGCATATAAAACCGCGCTGATAGGAGATCAACAGAAACAAGTTGATGAGCCGCCCAAAACCTTACCTGGTGCATGGCAAAATCAGGAATTCGACATATTCGAGCGTGGCTTTACTGCATTTTTGGGACTCTGGAAAAAGATTGATATTTGCACCCACAAGGCAACAGTGAACTATCTTAATGACTATTTCATGATCGCGTCGGAACTAATTGAGCCTTGGGATATTGATGGAATCATGAAGATTGCTGAGAGCTTTTATGCTGGTGATCAGCTGAATAAGTCTAAGAAGTTTTTGGAAGATAAGGATCTACCTACATTCTCTAGGAGCGTACTTAAGGAGTACTGGGAACGGCTTGAGGTAGAACAAGAACTTGAGGGCAAGATTGTAACCGAAAAGAACCACTTACTTGAAGAAATGAAAGAAGTACTGACCGAGAAGCATAACGACCTTGTAGATAAATACTTGATAAAAGCATTCGATGACTCTACTGAGATTATTAAGAAACTGGCTGAGTGCAAGAAGCACGAACTTCTGACTAACTTTGTAAAGATGCAAATGGAGTGGATTAGCCACCTTCTATATGCTGACCAGAAAGATCGCGCCGACTTGTATGCTCAGTACGTAAAAGATAATAGTCGTTATCTGTTGATTGTCCCACAATCAGTACTAGAGGAAGAAGAGATCTTAGATCAGGTAGAAAAAGGCTACTTCGTATCACTAATTGAGGAGCGTAAGGATACATTTGAAGCGTACTCGCTCGCAGTCGCAATCGTGATGATGAAGGGTAACTGGCAACAAACAGATCAAAATCAGGTTATGCGCAATCTGAAACAATCGCTTATACATGGAAGTCTTGCCTTCGTACTATCTGAGCTAAGACAGGATAGCTTCTGGGTAGTGACATTTACAAAGAATGTAGAAGGAATGTTCCAGCCTGGGGTTTTTACGAAGCTACTAGAGCTTGTGGCGGACATAAATGATACCCGAGATATTTACTGGGAATCAACTCGGTACATGAACTGGGAGAGGTTCATGCTGGGAAAGATTAAGGGCGAAGTCAAAGAAACTTGGGTTCATGAGGATGGAGAGATTGGCTACGGCACAGAGTATGATCATCCAAGTAAATTTATCCGTCACCTAGGCGACTTTGACCTACTATTTAACGGACGTTCTAAGGAATCCTATGTTGAGTGGCTAAAAAAACGCCAAGCACTAAAAGAACTCCTTGAAGTTCTGATAAAAATTAAGGGTAGTGAAGATGCCAAGAAATAGAAAATACCATTGGCTTCGGGATGAATACCAGCTCTATGTTAAGGGTTACGAAAAGTATTACGCAACCTATCAAGATGCCAGTAAATTCTTCATTCAGTTAAGGGATGCTCATGCGTACTTTTCTGTCTTAAAGAGAGACGTTGAAAAGAATTTTGTAATTGAGCATCCTGATAAAAAAATAGCAGCGCTTCTGAACGAGTACTTTGTACAGAATAGGTATAGGATGAACCGAGGTAGACTGTTTAGTAATGCTCATAATCTTATAGATTTCTTTGCCAACAGTTATCAGCAAACGGCAATTATCGGGGAGATGTTCTACTACATCGATTGGCAGACAAAGGAGTTGGATGGTGTGAAGTACAGGATCCCCGATTCCTTCGACTTCATTCACCCAGAGACTATGAGCTGTAAAAAGGATTCACAAGGTAATATCGTTGGTTTTAAGCAAAGGTACTCTCTCTACGCAAAAATCAAGGAACGCAAGGATGAGCGAAAATTTGAGACGTTAAATTTTAAGCCATGGGAAATTTTCTATACTAGATATCCTTTCGGTAAAACGCACCCAGTTAAAAAGTCATATAAGCTCATACGTCACTTTATGTGGTTCATGAAATACATGCTTTGGTCTGGAGAAGCTGGCGCCTATTCCAAGCCAAGAGCATTGGCTGTCGAGCGCGCACGTGATAAAAGGTTTGAGGACGAGAAAAGAAAACACTATCTACTTACAGCTAGGGCGTATAAGAATTTCAGTACCCCTATACCTGTTAACGACATTAATATCACTCGCTATTACGATTTCTTTTACTACAGCAGATTTAAATCAGAGATCTACAGGGCTCGTCAGTATTATGTTGATGCGTTTAATGAGCAAGTACTAAAACCATTTGCCACCAAGAATAAGTTATCTGAAGTACCTATTCTAAAAATGTTTGATCTCATAACCGACGAACAACTTCTGGACTATTTTGAAAAATGGAAGAAAGGCATCATTAGCAAGGACGAATTTCTTGCGATAGCGGTAAAACCCGACTAATAGACTAGTAAGTTGATTATCGACGATTATTTTATATTGACACATCATCATAACTGTTACCTGTAGTGTTTTTGAATAGACACCGAATCTATTCAGCATAAAGCGAAAAAACCGAATTGGTGAGATGATTTTGGAGTGAGTCATTGCCGAGGACTTGTCTCAAATCAATAACTAAATAAAGTTATTTGAGACCGCTTGTCGTTCCGCAGGCACACTACAATAATTATTTCATCAATATCGCAGTTCTTTTTGCCCGCTGCGGGGTTTTTGCATACTTTTGCACCTGTAGGTAAAAGTATGGCCTAGCGCGACGGGCAAAAGTCGCAAACCAAACAATTCAAACTAAACAAACATGTCTTATTCTGGATAAGCGGGTCAAGCGAAGCGCTTGTTGAATAATATTTGGAATTTCCCCAACAAAGTTATATAATATAGCTAATAAACTAGAGAGATTTATGAACGTACCCGAAACCGAAACACCAAGTATATTTGAAATTCTTGAAGCAAATAATCAATATTGTGCAACATGCCTAGAAATGGGAAGATGTGTGATTATTGAAGGCTTGATGAATCTTTACAAATGGAATGATGACAATCCAGTGGCGGAAGAGCGAGATGGTGACGAAGAAACTACGCTAACTAGAAAACAACAGGATGCATTTTTAATTAGACCACCTGTCGCAGAACTTTTTGTTGATTTAGTGGGCGTGCAGACCGAATGTGTAGCTAGCATGCAAGCCAATGAAGGGTCACTACAAGAGACAGCCGTGTCTGTTATAGCCGGTTCAGTAGCGGGTAGCCTAGCCCAGAGAGATAGAAGAGTTTAATCTATGTTCGTAAACGACCTACCAACAACAGTTGAACAATATCCGCATGCAGCCGAAGTAGCCTTTGCGAGACTTGAAGAAGCCGTAAACATGGTACTGCCTGGAAGTGATTGTCATGATAGATATCTCGGTGCTGAAGCAGTTGGGCTAGCTGTAGTTATTGCTAAAGATTTAAATGAACCTAACATATATAGCCCGTTTGACCCAGATTCGATTGATAGGGTTTCTTTTACGGCTAATAACAGACTTAAGCACCCGGGAGTATGGACACCTCTTGAAACAGACGCGACGACTTTGGGAGGAGTATTGCCAGAGGGTATGGGCAGATTTGTGGGATTTGCATTAGCAAAAATTAATACTCTGACCTATCCTGATTCTGGTGAAAGTAGTTTTAGAGAAGAAGAAGTAAAAATTGGACCGGGTAGAGTTGGGCTTGCTGGAGCGCGAAGAACTATGGGTGGACTAATGGTTTTTAGTGGTCTTTGGGAAGTGCATGACCATGCTTTAAATGAAATTTTAATTGATGAAATTGTGAATGAGAATAGAGCCTTTCCGGATACTAGAACCGTCGATGAATTGGCCGGCAAAGTAGAAGCAACTATTGGTGCTATACAGTTATTACATGCAGGTAGTAAAGCGTCTCAGTTAACCCGTAGTGAAGTAGCGGAGCTGTTGGCAATTATCGGCTAATGGCGATTTAAATAATTAAAACTGTAAATTTATAACGTCTTACTTTTTAAAATTCTAGCGTGGTGCGAGATACCAGAATCGAACTGGCGCATCTTGCTTGGGAAGCAAGCGTACTACCACTGTACTAATCTCGCATATGGAGCCACCTGCCAGGATCGAACTGGCGACCTCCTCGTTACGAATGAGGTGCTCTACCAACTGAGCTAAGGTGGCATTAACAGAGGATAATTATATCAGAATAAGCGCTTTTTCTTTTAAAATTTGCGAATTACTAAATACTTCCTTGAGCTACTAGATACTACTGTGTAACTCCTATATAATCATTACTAGAAATTGAACAAAGTAAAAAGGAGCTTTTGTGAGGATTCCTAAGAACTATTTTCATGACCGAAGTGTATTGGCGCTTGTTGGTGCCAATTTGGCCTTGTCTTTGATAGCCGTTTTAAGCGTACTACTTGGCGTAAAACCCGAAGAAAACCCGACAAGCATTGTGGCTTACCGCGATAGTTCAAAGATTGGGCAAATAAGTGGGTCTACTAATGAGCTATATCAGTTTGCTATATACGCCGTGATTGTGACTGTAGCGTCGCTTCTACTTAGCATGAAGCTATATGCCCATAGACGACATTTGGCTGTTGGGATATTAGGGTTAAACACACTACTATTAGTCCTGACTATAATCATATTTAACGCATTAACAAGAACACTGTAGCCGTAACAAATATGGGCAATTTTAAATACGAAATACCCTTTAATAAAGATAAAAAGTTTGGCTATAGGTTTTTTGAGATTATGCCGGGCGTGTTGACCTGGACAGTACTGAGCATACCTTTTCTGATTACGTATATTAGCGTCAATGTGGCAGCTATCATGATGATTGCCTATATAATGCTGTGGTTTGTGAAGGCTATTACACTGAACGTGCGGGCACTACAGGGGTGGCGACTGTTTGAGGAGCACACGGCAGTTGACTGGGAAATGATGATTGCCGATGTAAAAAGGCATGACGACTCTAAGAAGTGGCCTAAATGGCACACTAATAATCTGGATAGAATTAAGGCGACACCAAATGGCATAAAACCTGACGATAT
>JAGONL010000001.1 GCA_017993025.1 Candidatus Saccharimonadota bacterium | reverse complement strand
TGAAGTATGTATTCAGCTTGTTGTTTCGTAGGGTTTTTACCTGTCCCGGCAGTATGCATGCCACGGTATTCGGGGATATTCTGTATCAATTCAAGAAGTGTATTTGGTTGCTTGACGACATCCGAGCCTTTGTACGACAATGTCTTGCCGGCTCTTATATCTTTGATGAGTTTTCCAAGTTGAGCTTTTTTATCTGACGGCAGGTAGTTATCTCTTAGTAATTCTTCTAGAACGTTTTGGGATTGCTGCACTGTTTCTTTATAATTTGGATTCTTACCATAGCAGGCACGCCAACCTTCCAAAAGTTGTTCGCTGTTACTTAGTGCCTCTTTAGCCATTGCTTTCACTGGTTCTGGGACTCGCTCAACTAAATCATAGACACCTTCAACATACTCGGAAGCATCCTTGTTTACTTTTTCAACAGCGTAAGCAGAACCTCCATTACTCAAGGCCCACTCAAGATCATTAGCTTCTTCGCTACGCGCAAAATAATTCAGACACCACTGTAGTATTACCAGCGTCCTCTCATTATCGCTCAATACGAATTCAATGAAGGAACCCCATTTCTGGGGATACACTTCTCTTAAATTTACATGAAGAATCTCCTTGAGCTGAGTAGTTATATATGGATAATTTCTGTATATACCGTCTGGTTCTACAAGAGCTTGCTTTCTTTTTAGCACTGCATAAATCCAATTAGCAATCGGCTCTTTTAAGTGAGACTCAATAGTCATAGACAGCACATCATCGAATTGGTAGCGTTTGGCAATAGGCTTAAATTTCACACTCTAACCTTTCCGGTCACAGCATTTGAAACAAGGCTCATTCGACGCTCTTTCAATAATACGACTTGCTTATCGGCAAGAGCCTTCAACTTTCCATATTCTTTTTCATAGCTTCGAATCCACTCAACAATTTCAAGCTGTTCGTCAAGAGGAGGGATTGCAATCTTGATAGAACCAATTGTTTCGGTGTTCAAGTTTAGTTGAGTTCCCATCTTACCTAACCCCAGATAGCATTGTCCGGCATCAAAAATATAGTATAAGAACTCTCTTTCTATCATCTTTTCGTCAATATAGGGGAAATATACAAAACCATCATGGATGCAACATTGAATCTTGGTAATCATTGGCTTACCGACACTAGCAGCAATACTGACAAAAATGTCTCCAGGATATTGTTTAACACTAAGCGAAGCCCCTAGAATTGATAATTTTTGAGGTGTGCTTAACAAGTATTTCCCTGATCGAGTCACATCAGCAATTCGGACCCAGTTAAATTCACCGTTTTTATCGAAATACTTAGGGTCCTCTATTGGCCTCGGTGAAGCACCTCTCTTGACTGGCGATATGTGTTTAATCTGTTTGATTTGCCAATGTTCAGGCATTTGGCCAATCCATGTTACGCCCGAAGACGCAAGCTCAACTGTCGGGTTGATACCTTTTGTGACTGCCCAATTGATTGTTGCTTTCTTTTTTTCTTCGATAAGTTTAAGTAAATGTTCTTGCTTGGAAATTAAGTCATCAATTTTTGCGGTCTCTTCATCAAGATAGTCTGCAATAATTTCTTGAGTCTCATACTCTGGGACTGGCAGGTTAAGACTAAAAAACGTCTGTTTCGAAATCCCGTTTCGTAGACCAGTACATAAATGAAGGAGCTCTTTTGTTGTATCAAGGGCTAGAAAAAAATAATTGAAATAGCGTGTTGATATACCGTTCAGTGGCCGTAAGTTTGTATATGCACCAGTGACCATCCCTGTAGACGTAGCTAGTCCGACGGTTCTTGGTGTTACGTCATAATCAAAAAGGCACATTACCAAGTCGTTTTCACGAACTATCTGATAGGCGCTATAGTTTTCAGGGTTCTTGCCGCCATCGACCTGACTTCTTGGGATAATACCCCTTAAAGTTAGTGACAATAGCTCATATTTACTCGGATCTTCGCCCACAGAGTCCTTTGTTTGCTTGAAGATGTATCTGGCTTGTTTCTGATCCCATTCTGACGGGATGTCACCCAGCCATGCAACACCAGAATCTTTCATTTTCTGGTATGTTTGCATTACTCTGTTACCTCATTCAAAAGGTCAAGAATTTCTTTGGTGACTTTCTGGAGGTCATCATCGATGTCGTCGAGACTACGCGGTGGTTTATAGTCGTAGAAGTAGCGATTAAATGGTATTTCATAGCCAATCTTGTCCTTCTTTCTATCCATTTTGGAATGCGGTACATGCGGGAGCACCTCGCGCTTAAAGTATTCATTTATGTCTTCTCCCAGTGGTACATTCTCGGTGTCTTTTTCTTTATCCCACGTTATAGTAATTTGCGTATAGCCAAAGTCCTCATTATTGAAAATCTTGCTTCGTTTTGATTGATGAAAGTTTTCATATAACGTATAAATTTCGTCAATATCATCCAGTGTTAGTTCTTTATTCTTGTCACCTAGGTTTTTGCGTAGCTTATGAAAAATTTCACTGCCGTCTATAAGTTGTACTTTGCCCTTACGATCATCAATCTTTCGGTTTGTCAGGACCCAGATGTATGTTGCGATGCCCGTGTTGTAGAACATGTTGGTCGGTAAACCGATAATAGCTTCAAGGTAATCATTTTCAAGCAACCATTTACGAATATTACTTGGACCACTCCCTGCCGCACCAGTAAACAATGGGGAACCGTTATGTACCACAGCTACGCGCCCACCACCTTCGTGTTTTGGTCGCATCTTACTGATCATATGCTGCAAAAAGAGCATTTGACCATCACTAACAGCGGGAGTTCCGGCCGGAAAGCGACCCGCATCTCCACGAGCAGCTTCGGCCTCAACTGCGTCTTTATCTTTTTTCCAGTCAACGCCGTAAGGTGGATTAGCGATAACATAGTCAAATGTCTTGTCGTAGAACTGGTCGTTACTAAGAGTGCTATCTTCGGCATGTTCGCCGCTACCACCCTTAATACGGTTGGCATCTTCTCCTTTGATAAGGATGTCTGATTTCGCTATTGCAAACGTCTGAGGGTTTAGCTCTTGGCCATATAGAAAGACCTCGGCGTCTGGGTTTATCTTATCCTGAATATACTCCTTGCCAATCGTAAGCATACCACCTGTACCGCAAGCAGGGTCATACATTTCAATGATCTTACTTTCGCCTTTAATACGATCCGCATCTGGTTCAAGTAACAGACGGACCATTAGGCGTATAACTTCGCGCGGCGTGTAGTGTTCACCGGCAGTCTCATTCGATTGTTCATTGAACTTACGGATAAGTTCTTCAAAAATATAGCCCATATCGTGGTTATTTACTATCTCAGTTCGCAGGTCTACTTTGTCTAGCTCTTTAAGCACAAGGTGCAGCATCTTGCCGCTTTTGAGTTTATTTAATTGCTTTTGAAATTCGAACTTCGTGACGATATCTCGTACATTAGGGCTGAAACCGTCTAGATAGTTGATAAAGTTGGCATAAATACCCTCTGAATCGTCCAGTAGCTTTTTGAAGTCATACGGACTCGTATTGTAGAATTTGTAGCCAGCTTCTTTTTCCAAAAAGTGTACCAATGACTCGTCGCTCATGGTGCCATGCATTTGGTTGTATGTTTGTAATACTTTTTGTTTATTTGTAGCTAACACGTTATCTAGACGCTTAAGCACAACTAACGGTAAAATAACATCTTGATATTCGTGTTGCTTCCAACCCCCACGTAGGATATCGGCAATATTCCAAATTAAGCCAGCCTGATTTTTAGGATTATCCATAATAGTAGTACAACTCCTTTATTTTGATTGTACGCTTATTACAGCTTGTTGTCATCTGTAAAACTGTAGTATTCCGTTTTTGTGATGATTATGTGGTCCGTAAGATTTATTCCAAGTAGTTTTGCTGATTCATGAAGTTTAACAGTAATATTCCGGTCCGCTTCAGACGGGCTTAAAGTGCCGCTGGGGTGGTTGTGGGCGACTATTATGCTTGCGGCGCGGTCGGTTATGGCATCTGCAAAGACTTCACGCGGGTGGACAAGGCTAGAGTTTAGCGTACCTATTGTTATTACACGTTTTGCGATAAGCCTGTTAGCACCGTCCAGAGTCAAACATACAAAGTATTCTTGCTTCTTGTCTCGGATGTCAGATAGTTGTTCTGCGACTTTTTCGGGTGAGTCAATTATTGGCGCCTCGCTGTCAATTAAATATCTTTTTGATAATTCAAAGGCAGCTAATATTTCCGTAGTTTTCGCTTCACCCATGCCAGTTACTTCTGTAAGTTGCTTGTATGAAATGTCTGCACCGTGTTTTTGAAGTAGCTTTTTCACGCTTTGGGCAATTTTGCTAACATCGGCTTGCTTGTTTCCACTACCAATAAGTGCTTGTAATAGCTCGAGGTCGGATAAAGACTGAGCGCCCTTTTTCTGCAACTTTTCCCTTGGCCGTAAGTCTTTTGGTTTCTCGGACATTTTCATAATTAAATATTAAACCTGTTTGGTGATATTTCCTACATTTACAGATATTTATTGTAGCCAAACCACCCCTTGAAATACTGATTCATGACAATCAGCCACTTCTGAATCAAGTGGCAAGCTAATCCAAAAGCATATAACTTTTAAATTGCTTATTGGACGCTTGTTGTTCTTGCCACGCAGAAGTGGGTGGTATTTGTCATGAGTTATGTATATTCAACAGGGTGCGGGGCTTTTGCTATCTTTTGCACCTGTTGGGAAAAGATAGTCGGGGGTGTGGCGCCGAAACAGCCACAAACCAAACAACCAAAATATCTAAAAAAATAAATTGTATTAAAGCAGGATTAAAAGGACAGCAGTCCTTTTCGCCATCTTGAAATTACCTATATCCTCAGATATAATAGCCTCATAAGGACCTCGGCAGTGTTGGATTACACAAGTCAGGTTCTTTAAATTTTATTGACCATTTTTTTATGTTAGAGTGATACCAATTTTCCAGACACCTTTTTCTCTGAATGCCGGTATTGTCTGCCGTTTAGCGGAGTTTAACTGCCCATTTAATGCAAGATTATTCTGCTTAGAAAATTCTGACAAAGTAATAATATTTAGCCCTTTCATGTACGCCAATCTCTTATGTAATGACTCAGAAAGTGCTAGTACCAGCAGATCAGACATACCGCTGTAAACACCCCTGTCTGTATATTCTTGAAATACTGGATAATAATTACTGTGTTTGCCCTTATTGCGGATTATTAATGGAGGATATCCTAAGGATGCTAACTGTAAATTTATAAGAACTCTACCTATACGCCCGTTACCGTCACAGAAAGGATGAATTCGTTCGAACTCAACATGAAAATATGCAATATTATCCAAGTAGTATAAATCGTGGTTACTATTAAAATTATCGATTAGATTGTTTAAAAGTTGCTCTACATGTTCTGGTGCTGGAGCGATATGATTTCCTACCCTAACATACTCATGCTCTTTTCTGAGTCTACCTGCTATAGCGTCGTCAATACCACCAATTAGCATTTTATGCAGTAGAAGTATATTCTCTGCAGAAAGTTCTAGTTTAGGTTTTGATTCCAAATAATCTAGTACACGAGCAAGATTCTTTGCCTCAAAAAGTTCTCGAACTGATACGTCGCGCATTACCTCTTGTTCAAGCAGGATTTTTTCGGTTTCTTTGAGTGTGAGTGTAGAATTCTCTATGGCATTTGAGTTATAAACAAGCTCGGGTAACTCAGTCTCTTTAAGTATTTTTAATAAGGATTCTTTCCCATCAATAAGTGACTCATATTCTTTTTTGAGTGCTTTGATGTGCGCCTGGTCATTATTGTTTATCATAGCTTAAGTATAATAAATTCACGCTAAAATGTCAATATACCGTGAATATAATGCAAAAGTACTTCAAATTCACGTTTTTTGAACATTTAAATTTTCTAAATCTGGATTTCAAAAATAATATATAATACGCTTATGCAAGACGAGCCGGTAGCAACAGAGTCGAAAGTCACAGAGTCTAAGGTTGAAGAGTCGGCGGGATCGGAGTCGAAAGTCGAAGAACCTGTAGTCGAAGAGACACCTCCGCCGCCGGTTGACCCCGCTCCTGAGCCACCCCCAACCCCAACCCCTGCACCGACCCCAGAACCTGAAATAGTACCGCAACCAACTATCGAACCACCACAGCCCACGCCAGAACCAATAGTAGAAGAACCTGTACCAGCTCCCGAACCTCCAAAGCCCCCAGTAAAAGACGAGCCAGTTGATAAGACCGAAGATAGAAGTACGAAGGTAGAAGATGATGCGGGTTCGGAATCGAAGGTTGAAAGTACACTACCTGTGGTGGAAATCCCACCAACGACACCAGTAGTAGTGCCGGCGGTGCATGACCCAAAGTACCTTAAGGATATTCCGCAAAAAGTATTAGAACTAACGGCGGAGGAAATAAACGCAGCAAGGCTACTTTGGGCTAGAGAGCATATAGGTACGGCGCAGGCACAGGCAAACAGAAGCCGCACTGCGCGGATGAATGAGCGGATGAGTGAAATAGAGAAAATTGTGAGAGGCAAACCACAAATATCTGTACATGAAATAGCTAAAAGTGTTGGGTTGTCTGAAAAACTAACGTCTGGGTATTTGCAAAAGCTGGTGCATGGTGGGCGATTGCAGGCGACGGGAAATTCTTGGAATAGACGGTTTTTTTAAATAAAATAATTTAGTAAGCGACTATAAGCGCAATCAAAGGGCGTTACCTGCCCTTAGACCCAGTCATACTTTTCCCTACAGGTGCAAAAGTATGCAAAACGCCCCGCAGCCTGTCTGCAGAAACATCTTTAAAGACAAACTAACCAGAGACTAGTCGCGCCCTGAGGACGCAAGCGGTCAAAAGTGAGTTTAATAACTGAGTACTTTTGACTTAGCTCAGGGCTTTACTCGACCAGGCTCTGATTGTCTTTAAGAGTTTGCAGAGGCTGACCTAGCTACAAATAAAAGGATGGATGATTGTCTTGAATCAGTATTACAGGGGCTAGTTTGGCTACAGGGGCTACTGCGGGCTGATTGTCATGAATCAGTATTTCAAGGGGTGGTTTGGCTATTCTCTTTACCCTTATGCTTGCACCTGCACGTGCTCAACCAATATACTTAAATCTATGAATCAATTACTTGGACTAGATGGGTCAAATCCAATAGCTTTTGTAGGCGCCAACTTTGTAAATAAACAAACTGGTTATGACGGAGATTATAATATTAATCAAACAAGCTTTAGACGTCAAACTTACCCTAGAATCTATACTTTGGGCGATTTATATACTCAATTAGCCCTTGCAGACCAAGAAGTAGTTGCAGTACTTGAGCACGGTCCATATAGAGATGTGGGCAGTGATTATCTTATTGCCACCGCGACAGAACAAGCCACCGTTGTTTTCGGTTCAATGTGGACAGGACTACGAAGTCTATCTATTGGTCATAGTGTTTCTAGACAACAACGGCGTGGCCCGCGTTCGTGGATTGATGAAGTTGTTAGTGATTTTGAAATTGAACAAGCTAAAACATCAAGGATAAAACGTAGAAGAATTGCTGGAAGTATAGGGTATATAGTTTAAAGCGATTGTTTCTTTTGGCGGTCTGCTAGGATTTTTTCACCACGCTTAAATGCAGCCCGGTATTCCCTAACCTCTTTGGTTATCTTGGCATTAGGCATGGGCTTTAGGGTTCCGCCAACTGATTTCAATATTTCTGATGTGCTCATTTATATATTTTCCTTATTATCTATAATAACATTTTTTATAATATTGGGTAAGGTCTTCTCTAAGTCTTCTAAAGTCTTATTCAGGAATGGCACAATATACTTAGAATCTACTTTTTTGAAAATACTTGAAGCTTGAGATGATTCATTAATGAAGTTCATAAATATTTGTACATCAACTTCAGGGTGATTTTTTAGTATATTAAGAACGCTTAATTTTGATTTAACCTGTGTCCGAACAAAAGTATCATCGCTCATTTTACGCTCACGCCCTAGAAATACCTTATAAGCTACGCGCATATCTTCAGGGATAATTAATATAACCCTAACTTTAGATATTGGAATGTGTTTAATAATTTTCTTAAGTTTAATCTCAAAGCCAGCTACATTCTGCATAGTGCCGTCGTAAACTAGTATTTTTTCTTGTTGCAGAAATATTGACGCAAATTCGGTTTTTCCACTCGCAGCACCACCGGCTAGAAAGACAACTTCTGTGTATTTGCCGGACTTAAGCTCTGTATGAAAAACTTTATCTGCGAGTTTAGCACTTTCTTCATGAAATTTTTCGCTATGTTTGGGGTCGTAGCCAGCTAACTGTTTTTTGAATGCGTCAATTTCTATAATCATATAAAAAGTATAACACCTGTATTTCGTGCTTTGTTTTTATGACCGACGTTCGGTTTTATAAGTAGGAATTGATACTTGATATCTGATAATTGATATTTGAACAGAACTAATCAGTATTTCAGAGGCCGGTTCTTATAACGTAGTCAGGTCCGAAACTTTGGTATACATCGTATAGAAGTACTGCGAATATGGCTGTAGCTATGATGAATAATGCCGTATAGTTTTTATAGACAAATTTATGTATATGTCTATAGATACCTTTTAATAAGAAGTAAAATAGTGCATAACGGCTTACCCTAACTACAACAGCAAGAAGGATGTATAAGAAAATGTTTACGTCATGATCAAGAGCGACATGGTTGAAAACTTTAAACGGCACACCAGAAAATGGTTGGTGCAGTAATGCCCAAACATCTATATTTGTGAACCACACATGTGCCTGGGTAATCATGTTTTGTTGTACGTATGGAAGAGATTCAATGGCGGAATCTGAAAGATTAAGATTAAGTGCCAATATTGTACCAGCGACTGTGCCGAGGATGTCATAAGTTAATAGCTGGCGTTTGCGGCGTACCCGCATAAAAACCATAAGTAGCAGTAAAAATTCTGGTATAACAAACCAGATAAAGGCTTCTGCAAGTGCCCAGCAGAAAATTAGTGCGTTGGCCTGTTTGCTTGAAAAGAAATTTTGAATATGCCAGCTTATATTATGTCCCGTAGCGTGCTTTGAAGAGCGCATATAAATAACAAAAAACGGTAGACAGAAAGCAATAATGCTGAGCTGAATAATAAGAGTGTTGAGTAAATAGACAAAGACGTTTGGGAGCATGGTTGCTAGCCTATTTTGAAGTCACTAGAAGAAAACAATATGATTATTAGAATAATAATACCAACAACCCCCATAATAATCGACATTGCTATCCAGCCAATTAATTTGAATAATTTCGAACTGGCCGTACGTTTACCGTAGATTTCAATGTCGTTTTTTTCCATCTTTTTGGATCCATGTGATGCAAAGTAAGCGATAGCGGGTATGGATATAATGCCTAAACCGGGAATTACAAATGATAATACGACTAATAAAACTAAAGTTAGCCACATTTTGTCTTTAGCATTGGTTTTTTCTTTGAAGTCTAGAGGCTCGGTGTATGATGCGTTCGGTGGTGATAATGTATCTGTTTTGACGTATTCTACCCCGCCTACTACTATTTTATCCTGAGGCTGATTGTTATTTTCCATGACTGCTCCTTTTGTAAATTCCGTATGCGACAACGTTTAGAGCACTAACTGTTAGAAAAGATGCTGCAATTATCGTGAAAGTCAGAATTACACCTGTAGAAGTTTTAGCAGACATAAAAAGGATTGCCGAACACACCATCATAGTAAACAGTCCACTGTAGATTAGTTTTGCTTCGGACATTTTTATTTTTTCCGAAATTTCTTTAGCTATTGCTAGATTCATGGGTAGCCAAAAAAGAAGGAATAATGCAGCAATAAAAACAGCAACAGTTAACTGGGTATTAAATATGACCACCCCGTCTCCAGTAATTGTTGGTTCTGGATAGAAGTATGTGCGACGTATTAGCAGTGCAAATAGCCCAATAAATAAACCAGCTGTCATGCTGACTAATAGACTTAGCTTGGTTTTGTAGGTAACCATTAGTACTGTAGCGGAAGCTAGAAGTAGATTTCCGATCAGTGTATAGAATGCTAGATTTGAGCCGTCGTTGTATCCGGCACCTATTCCATATGATATAAATACTAAGGCTAGGAGTGTGTAGGCCATTACAATAAACGTAGATCTTTTTTTAGTGAGTAATCTTTTAATAGTGCTTGCAAAAAGCAAAACAATGATTCCGGTTATAGAAAAAGCGATTGACCCCAGCATATAAATTTCCTTTTAGCTTAAGTTTTAGTAGGATTATAGCATGGAGTATATTTTTGTAGTAATTGCGTACATTTCAGGGTCAATTCCGTTTGCCAAGATTATTGCTGGGATGCGGGGTGTTGATATTCAGAAGGTCGGTAGCGGTAATATAGGTTTTGCTAATGTAGAGCGAGTTATGGGGCTAAAGTACGCGTTGCCTGTGCTGGTGGGCGATATTGCGAAGGGTTTGTTGCCGGTCGTTTTAGCGCGGTCGAATGACCTTAATAGCACAACGCTAAGTTTGGTAGGTGCGGCAGCAATAATTGGACATGTGTTCCCTGTATGGTTAGGTTTTAAAGGTGGAAAAGCGATAGCTACTTCTATAGGTGTTGCTACTGGATTAAATATACTTTTTGGCGGAGTTGCGCTTGTTGCATATTTAATCTTACGGAAATTATTGAAAGATGCGGCGCTAAGGTCGCTAGGAACTATCGGCTGTTTGGTATTAATTGGATTTATAATTTCGTCGCCGTTTAAGTGGTTTTTAGTTGTGAACCTATTGTTTGTAATATGGACACATAGAAATAATTTGCGGGAAATTCACGCTAAAAGAGAAAAGCACGTATGATAAATTATGAACAAATATTTTTAGTTTCCCTCAATATCGTGCTTCTTGGTTTGATTGCTTGCCGACCGTTCTATAAGAGCTGGAAACTGTATCTGAAATCATCGCTATTTATTAAAATACTCATGTGGTTGCCTATCTTGGGTACTTTTGTCTTATTTATGAATACTGTTGAGCTAGTTAGAGCATTAATACTGTCGTTTATTTTGTTATATAGTATGTTTGAAATACTTCGTGGGCGAAGTGGGTTTATTAGATACAGGATATTTTTGCTTTTTCACCTGAGCGTAGGCGCACTAGCATTGTTTGTTTTATCCCTGCCCTCTAATAATCAGCAAGAATTAGTTTTGTTTACTGTATATGCATCTGTCATCTCCGACGTTGCAGCGTTTTTCTTGGGTAACTATGCAGGCAAACATAAACTTCCAAAAATTATCAACAATCGTAAAAGTTGGGAGGGTGTTATTGGGCAAATAATTGGCGCATTCATGGGCGGTGTATTAGTAAATGCGTATTTTATTGAAGTAAGTAAAATTAGTTTGTTTGTGGCAGTAATTGTGGGGTTAGGCACCGCATACGGAGACCTATTAAATAGTTATGTTAAGCGACGTTTAAAAATCAAGGACTGGGGTCAGTCAATACCTGGGCACGGTGGTTATTCGGACCGTTTTAGTAGTATGTTTGGTGCAGTGATTTTTGTTTATTTTTGGTATTTTTTAAATCTTTAGATTTTGTTTTCGATGAAATCGCTCTGATAGTACTATTAAGTTTGCAAAGGTGTGGTTGGGCTACAGGCAAAACATCAAGAATAAAACCGAAGAATTGCTGGCAGTATCAGCTACATAATTTAGGAGTTTTTGACGGACCTTGTTTATTTACACGCGTTCGAGGACTGTAATTTGGCGTTTGTCATATTGACGAACTGTGCGGTCAAAATTGCCAGTGCATGTTATAAGGTTTAACTGGTTTTCAATTTCTGGAACCTGAGAGTAAAGCACCGATGCACTGTCTGCGGTGGCTATTTCCTGATTGCTGTAAACTTTGAAGTCTACAACTGAATCGTCACCCATGATTATTTGCACTGTATCCCCTTCTGCTAGCTCATTTAAGCGTTTGAAAACACCTTCATCACTTGATACGCCATTAACGTGACCGTCAATAATACTAAGGCCACTCTCCCCAGGGCGAACAGAATCTATAAACCAACCTGCAATATGAATATTGTTTGGAACGGCTATTTGTTGGTTTTGGTCTACGCCGACATTTTGCACTAGCGAATCGACACCGATTTTTGATATGACAATACGTTTTGGATCGTTTTTTTGCCCCTTCCAGGAATAGCCTGCGTCAACGGGTAGTTTTTCTTCTGGCGTTTCTGTACTGTAGGTAACGACTGGTGCAGGAACATAATCTGAAGTTTTTACCTCAAGAAACAGCATAGTGACAAGCAGTACTGCTAAAACTAAGATTAGGCGATTAATGTGCGTTAATTTTGCTAAGTATTGTTTCATGGACAAGTAATTTAGCGCTGGAAGCCTGTGCTAGGTACACCGACAGCAAGCGAAGCTAGTCCAACTGGGTCAACAATTGTGCCGTTAGCCGTGCCATCTGTATCTAGTGAACCACCGTCAGTGATTTGGTATGTTGCTAAGGCTGCGGCTTGGCCGCCAATTGTGACGTCTGTGATAGTGGCTGTAGTAATAGTGAAATAGGCTTTGGTGTTTGGGTTGTACTTACGTAAGACTAAGTTGCTAGCTGATACGCCGAAGACTATAACTTTTGCCGTGGTGGTATATCCTGGAGTGCCACAGTTTGCTGAAAAGTTTACTAAACCAGTTGCGTAGTTGTAGCCACTATCTGCAGTAGTATTTGATGCTTCTTGCTGAGATGAGACTTGTGAAAGTGTGCATGCTGAGTCTACCTGAATTACTGAGTACTTTGCAGTTACTGGGTTTAGAAAACTACTAACGTGGCTTTGTTCGCTATCTTGGGCGCCGTCATTGTTGGCGTCGCCACTGTTCGGTGAAGAATTTTCGGTTTCTGGGCTAATACCATCTTCATCGTCTATTTCAGGTGTTGTGCACTCTTCATCTTGCCATCGTAGACATGGGTAGCCATCGTTGAGTGATGAGTTGATGCCCCATACTGCGCTGAAGTCCCAGGATTCGTCTAAGCCCTCTGTATCGGTATCTGTGAAAGTTGCAATGTTTTTCATCTCAGAAGTTGTTTTGCCGGTTCCGTCGCCGTTGGTTGTTGCCTGGGCTGAAGTTTCTGTGTCCCAGAATGAATTAGTGAGCGTACAGTCACTATCATCTCCAACTAGACCACCTGTGCCTCCTTCTGCACTTGCTTGGCCTGTTGCGTAGGAGTTTGTAATTGTCGCTTCTTCACAGTAACCAGCAAGACCACCAACGTAGCTACCAGCACTTTGGTTGCCTCTGGCGTAGGAGTTGTTTATTTCACTCTCATAAGATAAGTAACCAGCAAGACCACCGACGTAGCTTGAACTTGATGCGTCTGAGGTCATTGTGCTGTAGGATTCGTCGATGGTTGAATAGTACGATTCACCAAAGATACCGCCAACGTAACCGCCGGAAGGGCTATCTAGTGTGCCGGTCGTCCAGGATTTGTAAACTAGAGCATAGTCTGCTTGTCCGATAATTCCACCAACGTAACTATCCTCTGCTGTTAATGTGCCTTGGTATGACGAATTTCTAATTTGCATTGTGTCGCCTTCTCCGACTAAACCGGCAACGCTGGAGTAGCCGTCAATATCTGCTTCGATGTGCGTGTCTCTGATAACTGCATTTTCTTGGTTTGCATCGCTGTCAAGTTCTCCGATGATTCCACCCACTTCGCTATCGCCTGAAATATATCCAGTTACGGTAATATTTTCGATGTTAAGGGTTGCGTCATCCTCCATATCAACTTCGCCTATGACACCGCCGACAGTAGAAACATCTGCGTCTATCGTATCTACTGTGACTCCACTGATATCCACAGAACTATTACCGTATGAGTCGAATTTACCGATTAATCCACCAAGACGACCATAGCTGGCAACGAAAGTAGTATCTGCAGAAATTACGTCAAATGATGTCGTACTATCGTCATTAGATTCAAAATCACCAATAAGTCCACCTATAGCATCGTCATCATTGTTTGTCAGCGTGTTTGTTACTGACACATTACTAAACATATTATCGTCGCTATCTTCGGCGGTATAACAACCTACTATTCCACCTATTTCTGAGTTACCTTCTACGCTAATAGTTGAAGTGACATTTGTGAAGCTTGTGTTTGTTGCACTACCTACTAAACCACCAACACAGTAACTGCCAACAACACCACCACTGATTGTAAGATCTGTGAAAGATGCGTCGTTTGTTGATGCAAATAGCCCTACACTATCAGTCATAGGGCTGTTGATATCTATATTACTTAGAGTATAGCCGTTGCCGTCAAATTCTCCACGAAATCCGATGTTGCCAAAGTCCGTGTCGCTATCGTCGAACATTGGTAGAAGTGACTCACCCGTACAATCTACGTTAGTAGTAAGCTGAAGTGTGTCATAGCGATTGTCTATTTCTGGGTTGTCTTCGACATCAATAAGGTCTAAACAGCTTGAAATTGGCACTACATCAGCGCTTGGTGCTGTTACGTTAACAGTAAAAGTTACGTTGTCTGGGGCTGTCGGTAAATCACCAGGAGCACCGTACTCAACAATATAGTAGTCTAGGTATGGTCCGTTACATGGTAGGTCGTTCCAGCCTGACCCGCTTGAGTAAAATTGTGCACAGTCTTCGCCGGCATCATAATCGTTAGGCTCACCGCTTGCCCAGTTTGAGAATAAACTGTCTACTGGTGCGCCGTCACCTAAGCCTGCCCAGAAAGATGTGCCGGTTTCTGGTCCTGAAACCCACTTCCAGTCACCCTCAATGCCAGAATCAGAAGCGCCAAACCAACCATCACCTGACAATCGTCCAACTAGGTAATCATTTTCTGCTTGCGTCGTCACGGTGGCGAGATAACCAGTTGCGCCATTCATTGTTCTGGCGGTAGCTAGAGGTACTGAATCGTCCCAACTTAATGATGAGCCGTTATTTACAACTTCATAAAGATGGCCGTTTTCAGGGAAGAAAACAACCCCGGCGCCGACAATTGTTGCAGTAAGTGTTTTTGCGCCTGCGTTAATTGAGCGGTATTTTAGAGTAGTAAGGGCGTTATTTATTTCGGAAACTGTGCCACTGAACGATAATGCAGAGGCCCTTAAATCTGAGGTAAAGTCTAGCCCAGTTACGTCGTCCATATAAAGATAGCCATCATCAATAGTAATTGTCATTGGTATTGTTGGATCACTACCGCTAACTGTAATACCTGGTAGATCTATTATTGATTCAACTGCCCCACTTACACTACTACCACCATAGCTAATTAGCGCATCGGCACTAGCTATTGATGGACTAAATAGCCCTAACATTATTGAAATTGCATAGGCTATGCTTACTAATGCGTACTTAAAACGCCTCAATATACTACTAATTTTCATTTTGCGCCCCTCTTTATGCTTAGAAGTATAATGCATAAGCATAATTTACATAAATATAATTATTGATTTATCCACAACAATTTATTGGTTGTATCATTTGGTACAAGATTTGGGCATGGCGTAAGGAGCTAAGTTTCTAGATTTTGTCGTCGATTAAGTCTTGTTCGAACTGTAGAATTCCGTCTATTCCCTCTGGGTAGCCGGATATATCTGGAAAATTTAGGTTTTGAATATGAGCGTAGACTTTTGAGGCGAGTGTGGCCATGCGGGCTACTTCATCTGGTGATGGAAAATAACTGCGGATTAGGTCTTTGATTTCTGGGCATTCTACATAGACCATCTGGCATTCGGTAGACTTAAATCCACTGTAGCGTGGGTCAAGCGAAGTTAAAAGTGCGTAGAAGATTAACTGTGTTTTGTGCTTCCAGGCTTTGACCATCAAGTTTTTGTTCTGGGTTGAAAAGCTTGAAAGCCCATTGCCAGTTTTGTAGTCGACTATGACTAGATTTGATTTATCTTGCGTATCGACGCGGTCAAGTTTACCACCCAGCTGTGCGCCACCTGGCAATATATAATTCAGTGATTGTTCTGATAGACTACCCTGAGGTAGTTCGTATCTATTGGTTTCAAACAGTGTCCAAAGTAGGCGTTGGCCCTGGGTGTGGTAACGCTCAAATTCGTGCGCTGGGACGTGTTCTTTGATTAGGGCGTCTTCAAACTTTGTGGTTATGTCGTCTAGGTCAAATTTGCCACGGTTGGTCAGTATCATGGCATATTCTAGGGCTGAGTGAATTGCCGTACCGTAGGATTGACTGATAGATTTTGCCTCTGGCAGGCGCAGTAGATTACGCTCTTTGAAATATTGTGGTCCACCAGCGTCTACGTCTAGGAAATTTATCATTGCCGTTACCGGAAGCCTGAAGTCCTCTACCAGTGGTGTTAGTAGCAGTTTTTCGTCCACATTAGATAGCTGTGGCCAGGTGCTGGATTCTTCTAAGATTGTCAGTGTTTCAATTTCTTCATTTGCTATACGCTCTGGCAGACTAGCCCGTACAAAGGCGGCGGGCAAAATATCTTTGCCGGAAGTGTCGGTAGCATAGCTAGAAACAATTAGCGACTGCTTGGCGCGCGTAACTGCCACGTAGAACAACCGGACATAATCGTCTTGGTCGTCGCCATATGCTTGCAGTGGCAAATTGGCCGGCGGTTTACGGCCATTGGTGCTTGGTTTCCAGTTGCTCTCGACGGCATCGATAATATAAACGGTATCAAATTCTAGACCTTTGGCTTTGTGTACTGTCAGTAGTTCTACAGCGTGTTGCCCGCTCAAAAATACAGTCTGGTCGCTAACTAGTGAATCACCGCCCTGGTTAACTTTTATAAAATTAACAAAATCTGTGAGTTTAGCGGTGCTATGACGTGAAAATTCATCAGCCATTGACCTTAAGAGTTGCAAAGCAGAAAGTGTTTCTAGATACTGCTGGGAAAGCTGGGCGTTTTGAACATAATAATCTTTTAGTGGGCTGTGAAATGATTCATGGTCACGGAGACCTAGTAACTGTTCTAAAACTAGTGGCAGTGGTTCGCTGACGGCGGTTTGGGCAAAAACAATCATACTACCAGCTATGGATTTTAGCTTTTCGTCGTCACTAGTTAGCATTGAATCTAGCCAGTGGGCATTATAGCGATTGTCTATTGCCAATTGCCATAAAATTTTTGCATCTATCCCCCACATTGGATGACGCAAAGTATGCGCTAGCAGTGTGTTTACTTCTGGCTCGTCGCCTTCTGCGATAGCAACCATAGCCTGAGCAAGTATTATCACCTGTTCTACCGCCGGATGTGCCAGCACGTCGTTTTGCTGTTCATAGCGCACAGGAACGTTTAGAGCCTGGAGTCGTGAGGCCATATTACGCAGACTTTGATGATTGCGGGCTAGTACGGCAACTGTTTTTTCTGGACTGAACGTGTCGTCAATCTTTCTGGCGATAGAGCTAAACTGGTGCTGTTCTGAAGGGTAGTGAATATGCTCAATCACACTGCCTTTTGTAGCGTCTCTTGTGGCAACAAGGTTTTTAGTAATGTCTTTTTCACGGTTGACTAAACGGTCGGTGGATTGCTCTGCAACAAGTTTTGCCACGTCTAAAATGGCCTGCGATGAGCGATAATTCTCTGACAGTACAATAGGCTTGTCTACGCCGTAGAACGACCTAAATCCGAGCATATTATTGAGCTCTGCGCCGTTAAATTTGTAGATTGACTGGTCGTCGTCACCAACGACCATCAGGTTTGGCTTGCCTGCACTAGAATAATGATCGGCAACTAGGTGAGCTAGGCGTAACTGGGCAGAGTTGGTGTCCTGAAACTCGTCAATCAGTACGTAGTTGTACTGCTCCTGCACAGAAGCCCGTAGTTCGTCGTTTTTCTCTAACTGTACGATTACCTCGACCAGCATGTCGGCATAATCATAGTAGCCCCGTTCATGCAAAGAGTCGCGGTATTTTGTGTAGACATCACTAAGGGCCAGCCACCAATTATTGCGCCTGCGTTCATCATCCATGAGCTTTTGGCCGGCCACGGTTTGGATAAAGCGTTTTTTCCATTTGCCAGTATTAGTTGATTTGCCGGTTGGTTCATCCTGATTGATTGCGTCGTCTAGGCTTTTGAGAATAACAGTGCGCAGTGACATTAACGGTGCCATGTGTTCATCTATGGATTGTTCTGGCAGATCGGCTTCTAGTGAATCAGCTAGGGTTTGTAGTTTTTTAAAAGAAAGTGGAGCGCTTAAATGCTCTACTAAAATTGGCTCGGCAATGTCTATATATGCTAGGTTTAGCTCAATTATGGCTCGCAACTTTTCTGGGGTTAGGCCGGCTTCTTTGGTGAGTTTAAGGGCTTCTTTGGTAGCTTTAAGTCCAGTTAACTCGCCGGCAAATCTGCGCGCCAAGGGGTTGTCTAGTGGCAACGAACCCAGAATATCTTGGATAATCTCTAGCTGTACCGCGTCTGGTACGACACTTAAAGAAGCACCGTTCCAGAAATGGTCAGGGTTTTTGTTCATGATATCTGCCGCAAAACTATGAAAAGTATGTACAGCGACGCTGTAGGCGGTTGGACCGATTAAATCGAATAGCCGTTCACGCATGTTGTTTGCGGCCTTGTTCGTGAAAGTCAGACACAAAATATTCTGCGGGCTAGTGTCTGTGGTTTCTAGGATTTTGACAACGCGCATGCTAAGCAATTGTGTTTTGCCCGTTCCTGGTCCGGCAATAACAAGCACCGGTCCGTCAATTGCATCAACAGCTGTTTGCTGGGCTGGGTTTAGCTTTATAGTAACTCCGCTACCAATCATAGAACTATTGTACCTCGGTTATGGGGTAATACTAAAGAGTAGATTTAGCGTTGGACTCCGCCGAACACTGCTAGCGGAATGCCTTCTGGCTTCATGTCTAAGTTATAAAGTCTAGCAATTTTTACAAAATAAGTATCGGCTTCTTCCTTACTGAGAAACTTTGCTAAAGGGAAATTTTTAGCATTATGGGATACTTGTCCGCCCATAATTCTATCCACACCTCTTGTCGAACCTTTAATTCTTGCTCTGGTTAGCTGGTCAGGACTAGCTAGTACTGTAAACACGCCTTTATTTTCATTTACACCAAAAGCATTAGGGAAGTAATTTATGCGATCGTTTTCTGTTTTAGTAACAAGATCATCTAACTTTTGATCTAGGTCTTCCAGAGTAAGTCCTCGATCCAGCAGCTGAAGCACGGTTCCTCTGAAAGCGGCAACAATATGTAAATCACCAAAAGTGGAGGTAGTATCAAAATCTGAAGGCGCCATGTCTAAAAAAGCTGTTTCTATTGCCGGACGTATTAATGCGTGTATAGAATATCTGGTAAAACCTGAGTCTGGTGTTTCTACGCCGTGAATTGGCTCAATTGGCATTTGGTCAGAAGTAAAAAAATTTGACATTAAAGTATACTATAACTATAAATCGACAATTAAGCAATATTAATATTTAGAATTGTTATATTTGGACGCCGCCAAGTGTTAGAAGCACCCCACCCTGTCTTTCAAGTATTTCGCAAAGTTCACGTTCTGCATCATTGTATGCTTTCATACCCAAAAATGCGCCAATATTTAATCCTGTGAACGTAAAATTATCTTCAATACCAAAAGTATTGAGTAAATCTGTACTATCTAGTTCTAGAGCTTTTAATGTTTCATCAGTAGGCTTGGCTCTCATTAATATTTGTCCTTTATTTTCTTGAAAATCACCCAATTCAACGACAGAATAATCTATGGTTCCCGCGTGTTGTTGTATATATTTTTGAAGTAATTCTTCCGCTTTATCTGAATCAAATTTATTATATATTTTCCTCATGTAGTCTGTGTCTATTGAAGGGTACCTAATACCTGAGCGAAATCTTTTTGGCGCTCTTCCCTGCGTGACTTTCAAAAAGTCTTCAATAGTGACTAGTTTATTTGAGATTGGTGCACGGTATGCACTTGTGTGCACAGGTTCAGGGTTGCAGCCATGTGAATCTGCAGATTGGATAGCAGAATTATCTGGGTTTAGTAAACTTGTTAGTAAACGATATCGAGCAGGCTTTCTATGACTTGTTCTTAAATCACCGTGATGATTTTTGTGCAGTCGCGGTCGCGGTCGTTCCGGTTCTTCTTCTCCTCCGATGTTTAAGTTATGTCTTCCCATAATAATTTAGTATATCAACGGCTATAAAATTTAAAAGTGCTTATGGAATTATTAAGGATTTAGCGGTAAGTCCACCTAAAGTTACTATAGGTGCTAGGCTACGAACTCCGCAATAATTGTCGCTAATTCTTTGAGCAAATTTTGCTGCATCATCTAGGTCATCGAACGATCCAAGCACAATATTTCCTGGTAGATGAGCTCTTAAGCCTACTTTTGCAACATCAGCTGCCTTGTTAGCCATATCGTAGGTTATTCTTATTTGTTCTTTGGTCTCATCGTTTGGCAAAGCTTGAATTACAAATTTTCGATTTTTAGATAATTTTGGACGTATAGATTCACAATAGAAAGGAAAAATATTGTTTGCATCTTTACATAAATCATTGAGAGAATCTATTAATTTATCTGGGACTACAGTCTTGTTAAATGCTGCACGTAAACTACCGTCTAAGATGAAGGGCATTCTGGCATTTTCATTAACTCCACTACTTAATCCTTCGCCCATTCCGGCGTCAAGGTAGTGGTGTGCGACAGCCGGACGATAAAGTCCAGAGTCGAAGTTAAGGGCTTCAGGACTAGGTAAATTTGACATTAAAGTATATTATATCAACTTATAGACATATGAACAATATTAATTTTTAAGTTTAATATTATAGCTGAACTCCTCCAAAAGTCAGTAAAACACCGCCTTGACGAAGTAATGTATTAGTTAGCT
Organism: Candidatus Saccharimonadota bacterium; assembly: GCA_017993025.1. Taxonomy (GTDB): domain Bacteria; phylum Patescibacteriota; class Saccharimonadia; order Saccharimonadales; family SZUA-47; genus JAGONL01. The sequence continues at coordinate 23,965 of JAGONL010000001.1, read as the reverse complement.
TTGTGTTAGCGTCATTGTATAATTCTAGCGTTGGATATCTCCCGATTATTAGGCCTTTATGCGGGTAGGGATCTGAAATTCCAAAAATATTCCAAAGGCCTTCAATATCCCATTCTAACAATCGTCTAGTTTCCTCAGTAGGGTCAGCCCCCAACTGTATTTGACCTGTTTTAGTAACGTGTTGGTATAGATAATTTACACCATACGGTATTTGATGACTGTGCTCTCGTAGGTATTCTGCCTTTAGAGTATCAGCAGTTTCTCGGTCAAACTTGCTATAAATTAATTCAATGCCGGAAGGCATTACTGGCGTGTATCTTATGCCCCAATAAGGATTTCTTTTGTATTTTCCACCAGTACTTCTTAAAAAACTGTTAATTGCTCGCGCGTCTTCATCAAGTGGTATTCGGAATATGCTAGGCCAAGTTGATTTTGTTGCTTGTGGATTCCTGCGCTGATTCTGTGGTGCACGTCTGGACTCAGCGTTGGGTTTTGGACCTGCCCCCAAAACATTGTACTCGTAATGTTCGCTGTGTCTTCTGCGAGGCGAACCTTTTGTTTTACTTTGTTGTTGTTTGGTACCGCCTTTTTTGGCGTTTGCATTTTTTCTTCCCATAATAATTTAGTATATCAACGGCTATAAAATATAAAAGTGCTTATGAATATGTTTAAGACCTTTTTTCCGTATCGTAGGATGACAATGACGTGTTGAGCTGGTTGTTGACGCGCACAAATGTAGCACGTCGTGAGAATTCTTTTAATTTGCGGGCGCCAATGTATGTACCCGTACTTCGAAGAGCACCAAATAAATCTTGCATAGAATCGTGGATTGAACCTTTATGTGGCATGAGTACGTGACGACCTTCGCTGGCTCGGTGAGCTTCTTTTTTGCCATAGTTTACCTGTAAGGCTTTGTTAGATGAACTGCCGTAGTATTCTTTGTATTTTTTACCGTCGATTTCTACGGTTTCTCCGGCCGATTCTTCGAACCCGCTAAACATCTGCCCGCTCATTAAGAAGTCTGCTCCACCGCAAAATGCCTTAGCTACGTCGCCGGGTACTACTGCCCCGCCGTCGGAAATAATAAGTCCGCAAGCACCATTATCACTAGACATGCCATGAGCAGCGTCAGCACATTCTATAACGGCACTTAGCTGTGGCATACCTACGCCAGTCATACGTCTGGTAGTGCAGGCAGAACCACTTCCAATGCCGACTTTTACTATATCTGCACCGGCTAAGATTAATTCTTCGGTCATTTCTTTTGAGACGACATTACCAGCAATTATTACGTGGTTTGGACATAGTTTACGGATTTTGCGCACAAAATTACTGAATCTTTGTAAATACCCGTTAGGTATATCAATACAAATAAAGGTGAAGTGTTTAAGTAAGTCTGATTTAGCCATTGCTTGGATTTGGGCGAGATCTTCGTCACGGATGCCCAAGGTATAGGTAACATAGTCTGGGTTTTTGAATTTCTTAAAAAACTTTTTGTAATCATCGATAGTATAATATTTGTGAAAAGTGGTGATTATTTGTTTTTCTGATAATACTTGGGCTAATTCAAAAGTGCCACAACTTGCCATATTGGCAGTCAGTAGTGGTATGCCAGACCAAGTTTTAGAACTATGATAAAACTTGAATTCTCGTTCTAGCTTAACTTCTTTACGGCTGTTTAGCGTACTGCGTTTTGGGCGCAGTAATACATCGTTGAAATCTAGTTTCAACTCTTGCTCAATGTGCATTTGTTACCCTCTTTACTGACAGAGTATAACATGAGCCTCAGGAGTAAATAGTGTGACATTTAACACATATTTACTTCATAGGACTTTCGCACTTTATCAACCAAACACCTACAGCTTTTAGCGTCTTTCGTCTAACTTTTTATCCTCACGTTATCTTTGGATAGCCCTCGAATAAAGAAGTATATACGAAAGCTCACTAAAATTCTGTATCTGTAACGATTGAAAAGCGCGAAAGTCCTATTGAAGATATTTTGCAAATTTTGTTTTAAATTTGGCTAGTTTTGGGTTGATTATGACTTGGCAGTAGCCATTATTCTGATTTTGGTTATAGAAATCTTGGTGATAATCTTCTGCCGGGTAGAATTTCTCAAGCAGAGTCACTTCTGTGACTATTGGATTTGGCCACAAGCCTTGTGAGCCTCTAATAATAGAGCGAGCTAAATCTGATTCTATGTGGTCGTTACAAAGAATAATTGACCGGTACTGAGTGCCTATGTCATTACCCTGCTGGTTGACTGTTGTTGGGTCGTGAACGTAGAAAAAGATTTCTAATAGTTTTTCGAGGCTTATTACTGATTCATCATAAGATATTTGAACTACCTCTGCATGAGTACCATGATTTTCATAAGTCGGATTGCGCAAATCGCCACCGGCGTAGCCTGAGACTATCTTTTCAACACCACGTACCTGTTGGTATACGGCTTCTAAGCACCAAAAACATCCACCGCCTAGAACTATCGATTTCATATTATAATTATAAACTAATAATCAAGCTAAACTAGAGAAGAAAAAGTGATTCTATACCGTTTTGTGTTGCTATAGTCTGAACGAAAACAGACATTGATTTTCTATGATATTTGCGTTATTGTAAATTTAGTTAAATAGTATTGTTGAGGTTTTTTGAATGGTAGATTATTTTGAAGCGTTACGAGTTCAAGCCACACCCAACCCGCTACCCCCGCCAGTTGATCCCCAACAAGTCGAGGCAGATAGGCAGTTAGCAGAAGTACAGCATGCCAACGAGGCAGCTATCGCGGAACAGAATTTAAAAATTATTACTGCAGCCAAAATCGGAGATTACCGAAAGTGGCTTAATGATTATCACTTATTCCCAGGAACTAACCCCGCAGAAATTTTCTCGGAAACAGAGTTAAAAATACTCGCGAATTTTCTCCCAGTTATGCACTCAGCCGGATTGCCTGGTGCAGTTGCATTATCAAGCGAAGAAAAAAGACTTCAAGATGTTGAACGAAAAAGGTTCGGCAGGACAAGAACTATAACAGTTGATGAAACCAGATCACTGCCAGTCACGCTGGGGTACTTACTTGGAGTAAGATTAGCAGGTGCTTCTGTCGAGCTAGGTGGTAGTAGACTAGAAGATGCTGAACTTGGTACAGTTCAATATAGAGAACAAAAAGGAGAGAGTGGATCATACAGCTCTTTTGATAGTACAAAAATAAAGAAAGTGTATTTGTGTGCTGACGGTATGCTTAGAGAAGTCGATGACAACGTAATTATTAATAGAGAAGCTTACTTTCTTGGTCAATGGGCCGTAACTAAGGCAGTGCTTGAAGTACCTAAAGGTACAATGAGTCTCAATCGACAAGTTAGAAATCATAATAGAGTGTCAGTTATCAAAGGTTCATACACTAATCCATTGATATTCGGTGATGGACAAATATGCGGTAAAGGACACAGACATATGAGCAACTCAGGAGAACAAGACGGATATCACTACGAAAGTCCAACATTTGAGATCACTCATACTGATTATTTACCTTTCGAGGATGGAGGGCTACATACAAGACTATTAAGAATCATTAAGGGGCTATCTCCAGAATCAATAAAAATACCAGCTGAGAGACCCACTTCTCACGAGTAAATTATAAACTAGCACTAGGTGATTTAAGATTCAAAAAGAGCATCCATGCCGTTGCGAAGTGCGAAACTAGCAACTGTCTCTCTGGGTGATGCAGATATTATTCTTTCAATTACATCAGGCACTGTTGCTTCAACAGGTACAACCCGAAGATGATTCTGCTTATCTTCAGGTGAATATGGTATTCCATAATGATTTACGTCGGGCAGAGTGGCCATATCTTTTAATCATATCATAAAAACATATTAAAGTCAATCGTTAACAATATTCTTATCTGTTATAGACAAAGATAATGATTGATTTTCTATGAAATTTGCGTTATTGTAAACATAATTAAATAATATTGTTGAGGTTTTTAATATGGCAGACTTTATCGAAGCGCTAAGAGCACAAGCTATGTCTAATCAACTGCTCCCACCAATTGACCCTACTCAAGAAGAAGCCGAGAGACAATTAGCGGAGACTAAGCGTGTTGCTGAAGAAGAGGCTATTCGACAGAACTTAGAGACAATCACTGCGGCAAAAATTAGCTGCCACCAGGAGTGGCTTGATGAATACCACTTATTTTCAGGAACCGACCCAGCTGAAATATTCAGTGGTGATGAAGTTGATCTTATTGCTAATTTTCTAAATGCAATGCGAAGTGCTGGGTTACCAGGAGCTAAAGCGCTAGTCAGTGAAGAAAAAAGACTCCAAGTTACTGAGCGTAGATGGTTTGGGCTAACAAGAAATAAAATTTTTGAGGAGGCAAGATCCGTACCTGCGCCATCGGGTTATTTATTAGGAGCTAGGGTACTTGGTGGCGTCCAATTTGGAAGAAACGGAATGTCGAGTGTGGTTACTGCTAATTATAGACATGACAACAGTGCAATCGACCTTGACCCTACAAATACAAAAAAAGTATATTTATGTACTGACGGTCTGCTTAGAGAAGTTGACGAACGAGTTGCTGTCAGTAAAGATGCGTACTTACTAGGGCAGTGGGTTGTAACTAAAGCTGTGAATGACGTACCTAAAGATACTACAACTCTCGATAAGCAACATGCAGACCATATGAAAATAAATGGCTCTGAAGGGCATTACTCAAGACCGCTGGTGATTGGTGACGGACAAGTCTTTGCGTGGAGTAATAAGGTCTTAACAGATCCCGGTGGACGCGATGGGTATGATTACATATCTCCAACTTATATATATAAAAGCGGAAGCTATTTGTGTCATGAAGGCGGACTATACACACGACTGCAAAGAATCATTAAACAGCTACCGCCAGAATCTATAAACTTACCGCCTGCTAATTCACAGGTATCATAACTTGCAAGCCTCAAGACTTTATTTGAAATAATGGCCACTTTAAAGTGCCTTAGATTACAACTATCTTGAAAAACTAATTACTATTTTTACCGTTACTTTATTATAATATGCATAACACAATGATAGATTTTGAACTCCCAAATGAGCTGATAGCTCAGGAGCCGGCTAGCCCACGAGCAACAAAAAAAGTTTAGTATTCTACGCCTGAACTAAACACCCAATATCGGCCGGGATAAATACTGGCAACTATCAAATAGCAATTATTTCGACAAGCCTAGTGATTCTAGAATTTCATAGTAGCCTTTAGCTGTTTTAGCATCAGAAACTAACAGCATCTGTTCAACCCAATCTGGGTGCGAGTGACGTGTAACTAATAGAGCATTAATTCTAAATTCATCGTTTAGTTTAGGAAATACTGCTAAGACTACGGCTAGACTCTCTTTTATGAAGCCAATTTTGGCGACTTCCATAAGTGGCCTTAGTGCACCTTTTGATTTTTGATCGCACTGCTCAATCATCTTGATGATTGTTGAATCTGGGATATCTACGGCTTCATTATCTGCTCTGAAAGTTAGGTAGTTCTTGACTCTAGATAATGCAGGTACAGTTCGGTCTTCAAGACTTTTTACAACTCCCGAAACATCGTCTTTTTTTGAATCCATTAAAATTCCGTGAAGTTCTGCCCTTAATCTCTTGCCACCAGCCAAATTAAATGCATTATTACACAAATCTGTTCTGCCCATTTCTGATGCAGTTTGTGAGAACCTGATCAGTAAATCGTTTTGAAGGTTTTTTACAATAACAGGTAGGATTTCGTTTGCAACATCTATATCACCAAAAGAAAGTAGTTTTTCAAAAAGAATATTTTGAGAGTATCCAGCGTTTATAAATTTTCGAACATCTGATTCAGTAAATCTGGTAAAAGCATCTAGGTCATTGTGCCGTGCGATATCCTCTATTACGACATTTACAAAGTCTGCATCATCTCCATAGTATATGCTGTTTCTATCAGTATTTAGCCTAACTTTATCCATTACATCAAGAGCCTGGACATAGAACGGCTCTTGTGGTGCTTCGCCTGCTTCACTCCTCAGCCTCTCGTTAAGTTCGTATTTTGCGTGTAGGTCCAGTAAATAGAAATTTAGAGTATTAGGGCTTTTTATTCTTTCAATTGTTTTTTCTGCATCAAGTAGCATTTTTGAGCCTCTGAAAATAGCACTCTCCATGGTTGCTTCGTATAGTCGTTTGATAGCGTAGTTGAATATACTATCTTCGTCTAGAGCCTTTTCAATAAGTTCTAGTAGTTCTTCAAAATGATCTAGCCTACTTTCGACTGTGCTTTCTATAAATTGAGTGAATAATTTCTTGTCTAAATCGGACTTAATGAAGTCTGGTTGACTCACAATTTCAGTAAAACCTGGCTTTAGCTCTTGGTAGATTTCTTCTGCTGATTGGTCGTGATCGTCCCTTACCTGGTCATAGTCGCTCATTGAAAGCAAAGCTAATTTTACTTTTGTCGCTACAAAATCTGTCAAGTAAGCTTCTTTAGATATTTCTATCAATTTTTCGGTATCATGTTGATCAGTCATTTTTACAATAGCCACTAGTGCGTTTTCGTTTGCGCGTTGCAAGAAAATGCTTTCAGGACCGGTTTTTCCAGTTCGCAATGCAATTTCGCTATATCCTCGTGCTAGTTCAAGGTTTAGATCACCTGATATGTCATTTCTGGTTATTCTATTAAGTGAATTTAATACAACTAATGAGGGTTGGAATTCTCTTGCCTGGACAATACCGTTAGTAAGCTCAGCAGACCTTTGTTGTTTTCTAAAATCATCTGAATCTTCGTCTCGTTTGGCATCTTCTGTAAGAATTACTATGTCTACTGGCTTAAGTTCAAGCGCTCTTACGACCATTTGCTGACCCAATAGTGAAAAATCTGGATCTTGGCGTAGCCTTGAATTATCTGGGTCGAGTCTTTTGCTGACTTCAGCACAAAGTGTGTCTCTTGCTTCAATTGTCGCAAAATCTAAGTAAAAAAGAGTATTCTGGGGACTATTCATCATTCTATAATAGCACATAATTACAATAAAGTCAATAGCTTGTCGTATTTTTTTATCTTTGGTTATAGAAACACAATAGAAACTAAAATTGTTCTTCTGCTTTTATCTTGCCAAGAAAATCTATTTCGTTTAGCCAAGATTTATGTGTAGTATTTTGGTCAAAAACTTGTTTGCACCTCATGCTTTCTGACTTAGGAATTTTACCTTTTAATGCCATCCAAAGCGCTTGTGCAACCCCGAGAACTATTTCAGAATCATCGTCATCCGGGTCGGCTTCGTAAGTAAATAGTTCTATTAAGAGAGGATTATTTGGGTCTGTTTCGAAGCTTATATCTGTAACAGGGTAAGGAGAATCAATATTGGCACCAATATCTACTTCTAAAGCGACAAATCCTGTTAGGCTTTCAACATACCCGTGGTGAGGTGCCCTAGCTGCGGCAACATCAAAAATATATACGCCATGATTATTCCTCTGAAGTCCGACTACATAGCCCTTAACTATTTCCGGATTATATCCGAGCTGTTCAGCATAGGTGTAGTTTTGTAATATTCCATACATTAAATTATTAATATAACAAAATGGTATATAAGTCAATAGATTATGTTCAATCTAATCTGTTATAAAGTAGTGGATGATTGATTTTGAATTGCCTAAGGAGCTGATTGCTCAGGAGCCTGCCCACCCTCGCGATTCTGCTAGGTTACTGGTATATTCACGTGCTGATAAAACTATAATTGATACGGTTTTTTCTGAACTGCCTAAATTTTTGAAACCAGATACGACATTAGTTGTTAATAACTCTAAGGTTGAAAACTGTAGGTGGTTGTTTGACGCTGGCAAAACAGAGATATTTGTACTGGAAAAGCTGGATACTCACACCATTAGGGCGCTAATAAGGCCTGGAAGTAAGTTTAAACTTGGCCAAAAGTCTGAGATTAATAAATGGCTATCGGTGGAGACGACTGCTATTGATGATGATGGAATTAGAACGCTAAAACTGAATATCCAACATGACGATAAGCGATTGCTAGCCGTTGAGCATATCCCCCTGCCACCTTACATTAGGGCACACCCCACACACTCCTGCTCTCGAGTTCAGGAACACCTAAAGCAACAATCTAGTCGTTTTTCCTCCATCACCGATACTTCAGTATCGCCTCAGTCAGATAAAACACCTATCTCGTCACTTTCAGGTGCCCCTGAATCAGAAAGAGTAGTATGTAGTGTATGCCTGCAAAACGACAAACTGGCCGAAGAATACCAGACGATTTATGCTAAACCACTGGGGTCTAAAGCTGCGCCTACTGCTGGGCTACATTTTACAGACCAATTACTTGAAAAGGTTAAAACTGAACATGACGTAGAGGAAGTAACATTACACGTGGGGCTTGGCACTTTCGCTAGTTTGACAGATGTGAACTTTGAGACCGGAAAACTGCATGCTGAATGGTATGAGATAAAGCCTGGGGTGGCTGATAAACTACTGAGTGCAAAACACATAACAGCGGTCGGTACGACAACTGTACGTACACTGGAATCCTGGGCTGTGTCTGGCGATTTGATGAGCAGTACGGATATTTTTATCCAGCCTGGGTATAGCTTTAAGACTGTTAATAGTATGATTACTAACTTTCATCTACCTGGTACAAGTTTACTTTTGATGGTCGAGGCTTTTGTGGGGTCTGAGGCTGAACTAAAACGGATTTATGACCACGCAATTGCTGAAAAGTATAGGTTCTACTCTTTTGGCGACGCCATGTTAATTCTGTAGCTTGCTAAGTAGTCAATGACTAGCAAATTAGTTTAAACTAAGTCTTTCTCTGTTGTATTTTATGATTTCATCAATTGATGCTATAGCAAAACCGGCAGTACCGCCTAGTACATCCAAGGTATGTTCAACTCTCTCGAAATTCGCAGGATCTTGGTTCCAAGAAACCGCTACTATGCGAGTCTCCCTGTTTTTTCCATTATTATCAAATCCATAACCTTCTCCAAATACACCAAAAGGTGTCGAGAACAAAGCTGTTGTCTCTCGGAACCCTGCAATTATTAACCCTGGTTGTTTCGTTAAGGCGGTGTCAGCTGAGAAGTCTGTTATTCCATAATTATCATATACAAAATCTGCGGACACCATAAGAGATTCACCTGTATCTAAACCGTCATCGTTAAAAACAACTTCGTCTCCTGGTTCTAGAGTTTGAGGAAGCATGTCTGGATTGTCTGTTAAAACGTGGGCACCGACAAATACTGGTCCGTCATATGCACTAGTCCTAATATGGTCTTCTTTAACCACAATATTTGGGTCTATTTTTTTAATTGCAGCAATTTTGTCATCATGGTAAGGCTTTCCGCCGTTTTTCATAACAACTTGTTTTGCTCTTGCTGCTCTTCCTGTATTTACTTCTCTTGCTGCGTGAATAGCTACTTGTGATGCAATTTCGTTTGTATCAAAAAATACGGCAACCACTTCGTGTTTTTGGGCTAATTCTTGTCTCTTTTCTATTGTTTGGTCTGAATTTGGTGCATTTAGCAATTTAGTGGCATGCACATCCCATTCAATCATCCCTGGTCTTTCAATTAAACTGTGCCTGCTCATAAATAAAGACTAAACAAGTTAAGTCGACTTTGCAAGTAGAATATTTACAACGATAGAAAAATATGTTGCTGTAGAATTACTGATATGAAATGAAGTGAGGGGTTGGTTGTTGGGCCATGGTATCTGCCGGTGTTGGAGTTGGGCGGTCCTCGTCGTAGAAATTCTTCCAGCCCATATAGACGTTTGCCGGTAGATTAACCCTAATGGTGTTCCAGGTATCAACTTTTTGTGACAGAGCGCTGTGGCCGTCCATATGGATGATGTAGCCTAGTTCTGGATAGTCGGTTTTAAGAGTTTCGCGGTTGGTTATCATGGAGTTTTTAAACTGGTGAACCATGAATATTTTCTGGGGTAAATCATGGGTTTTAACTATTTCTGATAGCCAGGCGGAGGTTTGGTTTATTTCGTCCGCCGATACTGAACCTACTGACTTTAAGTGCCTAGCCTGCGGTGTTTGAAGTCGCCACTCTGGGTCAAGAGCAAGGCCTACGTGGGGTTCTAGTAGTAGCGACTCGTATATCTTGGCCTGGGATAGGAAGTCGGTCCTACCGGGTTGCAAATCAAGCACAACGTATATTCCCTGCTCTTTTGCCGTGTCTATAATGGGTTTTAGCTTGGCAGGGTCTATTTCGCGGGAGTAATCTTGGTTGTCTGTTGGTTCTGCTGATGCTACGGTTGTGATTATTTCAAATGTTGGGATTATTTTTTCTGGTGATAATATCTGGTATTCAGCAGTCAAATTCTTGACACGGGTAATGGAGTCAGCAAGAGGTTGCTCGCCAAGTGCACCAAGTGAGGGGTATTCTGGGCTACCGTACAATGCCACAAACCTATAATCTGGTATGACACTACGCCCACCAAACGGTAGTTCAACAGGTTCTGGAGACTCAAGGAGTTTTTTAAGTTCCTCAGGAATGTCATAGGTAGTGACAGGTGCATCAGCTTTTGGGGTAACTAGTGTGAAAACTATTATTAAAGAAGCAGATAGTACTATGCCGCTTAAAACGCCTGCTTTAATTGGTTTTTTAGTGATGAAGTTGAAAATTTTCAATACTTCTTAAGTATAGTCTAATCATAAAGTCTTTTTCTACTCTGGAAAAGTTCAGAGTTTTTAGGTATAATCTGTCTAGTTTTAAGATGTTTTCTAGCTTGTAGCTTTTAAAAATTCAAGAGAGGATTCTTGAATTTTAGAGGAGAAGGCTTAGTGATATAATCGACAGTGCCAGGAAACTTGTTTTGCTGGCAGTGTGATTAAATCACTATCACACTTACGACGTTAGGACGTCGCCAAGTGGTAAGGCACCAGTTTTTGGTACTGGCATTCGTAGGTTCGAATCCTACCGTCCTAGCCAAATGTAGAGCCCGTCTTTCGAGACGGGTTTTTCATTTGGCTACTACAGCAGTCTTCGAACCTAGCAACTCGCGTAGCGAGTAGGTTCGCTAAATAGTCTCAAGCCCGAATTATATTCGGCGCTTAGATTATTTAGGTAAAGCATCCTACCGTCCTAGCCAATTTAATGACCCACCGAAAGGTGGGTTTTTAAATTGGTTCTAGGGACGGAAGGAATCACCTACGAGTGAGCATTCGTAGGTGAAAACTGCCAGTGGCAGTTTGCAAGAGAATCTTTCAGATTTTGAACTTGTTCAAAGCTTGAAAGTTCTGGGCCCGCGGAACGTGGGCGAATCCTACCGTCCTATTTTACGGGCGCATGGATTGATATGGTAAATCATTCTACCGTCCTAAGAACATGACCGATTTCTATCGTACCTATTCTTGTAGGTACTGTGGACGTGAGTTATTTAACCTAAGTAGAAGTCGTGCTGAGCAGTTTGATTTAAAGTACTTACTATAACTTCTATATCTCTACCATCAACAGTGAATTCAACCACTGAATTAACAAGAGCTCCTAGAAGTGCCTGTGTGATGGGTGCATCAATACTGCTTTTTTCAACATCTCCATCTGATTTTAACGCAATGGGTAAATTGCCTGTTATGTCCATCTCGAATTCTTCGCCAAGCATTATGCATCCAACCCTTGAACCTATTGTTATTTGATTAAAGTCAGGCTCTGGGTATCTTACTATGACTAGATTTCGTTTTGCTACCGCAAGCTTAGTCCCGTGTAAATCTAGAACTCTCATTTCGCCAAATAGAGCATCTGCTGGTGCATTGTCGTGCCATGTCTCAGATGACTGCTCCATCGCTTCAGTAATGTCTCCCGCAAGAACACCCCGTTTGTTCTTTACGTGACCAATTTGTTCGTGCATAAGTACCTCTTCATGTGGAAGGCAGTAGAATGTACCTTCTGTAATTTGACTTGCAGAGGTTATATGTTGTTCAAAACTCATAAATTAATTAAAGCATATTATTGTGTGAATGTAAATAGTATGACTCGACTTTTCTATACAGGAAAAGTAAGTTTCTTTATTTTTTTTATGTCTATTCCGTATTCTAAATATATTTTCTCTGGGTTTAAAGCTGTCGTGTCTTTCTTTGTGTAGCCGAGTTTTTCCAAACATGCGAGAATAGTGTTCTCGTTTACAGCTTCTAGCTCTAAGAATGGTGGTATATTTGGCCATACATCGATAGATATTTGAACTCCTTTATATAGATACTCACTTCTTTTACTTTCTTGATAACTTTTAGGCTTAAATCCCATCATTTTGAGCATATCTAAACATACATCGAAGTTGCTTATCTTTATTTCTTTCTCATAAGTACCGTCTACTTTATTTGAACTAATTTGCTTCACGGTAAGAGTTGTGTCATCGCCATCTGTGCGCAGTCTTATCCAGCGCCCCTTTTTCGGTGGTATAGTTTCGAAAACGTATCTCTTAAAGAAGTAGTCATCATTCTTTTTTGCCCCGAGCAAAAGTAGCTTTCTCTCAATGTCTGCAATATTGATGTCTAGTATCCTCAGTTCATACTCTATAGAGTCCATGACGTACCTATCTGTATAAATTTTGCATTTTGTTATATTCTTGGTCTCTTAGTGTCAATATCTCTTTACTCATTCCAGAATCAATAAAGTCATCCACATTCTGTACCAAATCCATGCGTTGCAAGCACACTCCAACTTTGTAAGTTCCTTTATTGTCTACATATAAACGAGTTCCGTAAAAACCCTCAAAGCAGTCTGTGTCGTTATTATATATACAGCCGTTACACGTTTCAAGCCTAGTGGGTCGTATTTGCTTAAATGTCACCAATCTGCCGTTGGGTAATACATATCTTACTCTTGAGTTTGAGCTTCCAGCTTCTATCGCTGCAACAAGTGGTTTTGCGCCAAGTTCGGCCAACAACCCATAGATCGCTAACGCAGACACACTTACATCTCCTAGATCGGGCAGGATTCTTAACTCAAGTCGTGGGTCAAAATCCTCAATAATTTTAAGGACACGGTCTGTATGCCCAGCATTACCCATTACGATGTTAGCTGAAACTTTAATTCCAGAGTTCGCAGCAACCTCTATAGACTCATGAAGACTTTCAATCTTTTTACGTGCAAGATCAACATCTTGATAACGTACATTTTGTACTTCCGCAAGCTCTTCTGGAGTTGTTCCAAAAACACTGAAATTAATCTTACTAAGTCCTTGTAGTGAGCTTTCTGCTATTCTTAAAGCTCCTTTTTCACCGTTTGAAGTCATGCTAACTGAATAGCCGTTTTCTCGCGCAACTCGCACGATGTCAGGTAGTTGTGGGTGCAGAGTCGGTTCACCTCCTGTAAGATGTAGTTCATTTAAACCAAGCACTGTTTTAAGGGCTACTAAACATCTGGTATATTCAGGATCATTAGGATTCATTTTACCAGGAAGAAAATCAACACCATTTTTATCACTAAATACAGAAACTCTTCCTGATTTTCCGGGTTTATCGCCCAGTTGAATAAGGCCTGATGGGTTGTCTATTGCCACAGGAGTTCCTTCATTGTGGCAAAAGTTACAGGTTAGCCCGCATGCATCTAGAACCTTAGCTCTTAAAGCAAGATCCTTACTTACCTCTACTGGAGCTTGTCGTTCCAACAATATAATTTCTCTAGTTTCTCGAGGAATATCCGAAACTGGATTTACAATCGCCCAGCTTAAAGGGATAAAACCATCAAATTGTGTAGGAGGCGCTCCCTGGTGTTGTTCAAAATCGTTCATAAATAAGTCCTATAAAAATTTAACTTGTATATTAACATAAAAATCTGATAAAATCAAATAATGATAGATGTTAACTCAGAGTCTTTAGTAGGACAAGTGCAAGATGCACTTTTGGTCGTCGGAATTGATGGATCAGGAAAATCTACATTTCTGAGTAATTTAGCTGATGGTATGGGTTTCACTGTTCTCGAGCCTACTTCTGATGAAGAAGCGAAAAAATTCAAACAAGCCACCATCGATACTCCAGTAACGGAGGAAATAGTTAATCAGCGCGAAGCAATATATACGAGGCTGAACAGTTTGTATGCCAGAGACGTGTCTAAAAGAATCAAAAATGGTGAAAAGGTTGCGTGTACTGGAAATAGCTTAGTAACAGGTCTTTCGCATTCCGTAATGAGGCAAGTTATTGGCTGTGATATGCGGGATCATCATACTAAAACCGTTGTTAACTGGGTTAATGTTTCGAGTGATCTTCCAGGCGCCATAGCCTTCACCTACGCACCTTTTAACACTATTATTGCTAGAATAATAGAAAGACAACGAGATGGGCAGGACCTTGAAAGATTTTGGGGGTTTAATTCTCCATTGTTTCTCGGAATATATCAAGATGCATGGCATCAAGCAATAGCAACTATAAGAGAACATACCGATATAGCGTGTATTGAGTTCGACACGTCTGTACTCTCGCCAGAAAAAATGCTTGAAATATTTAAACAAAGAAATGATTTTAAATAACTAAAAATAAAAGTTAATTTCTTAAATATAATCTAAACATAAATTAATGGTGATTCAAGCATATCATCCTACCGTCCTAGCCACGACAAGACCACCTGAAAAGGTGGTTTTTCCGTGGCTAGAATTGTAGCCTTCGAACCGTTTTTTTGTTTACAAAAAAGGTTCGCATATCAGTCACGCACTCAGTGTTAGCGGGCGCATGGACTAAAGATGGTAATTCATCCTACATACTCAGTCAACTATTGCGTATACTTGCATAAATGTGGTATAATATAAAAACATGAGTAATCAAGCCTTTGACATCGAGCTTCATATCGGTTCCGATCGTGCACCTGCCGAAATTACAGACCTTTTTGCTGGAGAGCATTATTTTCATGCTAGTCTGCTTCAAAATGGCGGAATTACTCCAGATACATTCGTGGAGTTTGCCGGTAGATTTGCAGTATTGTGCGATGAGTCGTACGGCGGTAGTCGGCTGAAGTTAACAGTAGATACTGCACACCCTAAGATGACGATAGACTGCGAAGCGCTACGTGAAGAATTAGCAGAAAATCCTGGCGACCAGTTAGCGACACCAGTTAACGTGGATATATTTAAAGTACTTTTCAAAACAGCAAACACTGTAGATTTAGTAGTTCGACCTATCGAAGATATACCAGAGATGCCCAGTACATTCTCTAAGGTTTCATGGGAACGTAGTGCTGGAAATTTGATAGACTTTTATGCTCAAGGCGGAAGTGGCTCAGCAGGAACACAGTTTACGCAAGAACTTTATGAGAGAATGTTCAATGTTTCTGAGTCTGCCCCAAGGAAAGGAATTGATGTGGCATTAGGGATTATTGCAGCTAAAGAACTTAGACGATATGCTATTGGCTCTGAAGAATTCACTAGACAGTTGCGAGCAAACTTTGATTTTATTAGCAGGTATTTAGGTCGTCCTGACTCTTCTTTTTATTTAGACTGTCCAGAACCAAATGCTACTAGCAGATTGGCGAAATTTTTTAATTCAATTTCACGTAGGTTCGCTAAATAGTCTAAATACCCTGTTCATTCGGGCTATTAGATTATTTAGGTAAAGCATCCTACCGTCCTAAGAAAGTGGGCGAATCCTAACGTTAGAATGACCAGTCATCCTCCCCATACTAAAAAATAATTATTAAATCTTTGTAATATTTTAAGTGCTAGTGCGTTATAACAGTCAGAAGCATCAATAATTATATAAAACGGATGCGCGTTTTTATCAAATTAATATAGAATAAAGAGAATATATGGAAGAAGAATACGTTGATAAAGCCATTGCAGGCGATCAACATGCATTGGGGGCGCTCTATGACCTCTATTTTGATAGAGTGCTAGCGTACTCATACCGTAGGTCTTTTGATAAGCAAATTGCATACGACATAACAGCAAATACATTTCTTAAAGTTGCAAATAACATTAGAAAGTTTAAAAAGGCCCACAATAACAGTTTTGCTGGCTGGCTGTTTAGGATAGCAAATAACGAAGTGGTTGATTATTATAGAAAACCTGAAAAATACTCGTCTTCAATTTTACTAGACGAGGAACTTGTAGGCGAAAGTGATAATCCTAGCGACGGAGAACTGTTGGACACGCTAGAATTATATAAACAACTGCATGACGCAATGCTTGAGTTACCGCTTAAAGAGCAGCATATTGTAGATTTGTACTATTTTGAACGAATGAGCTACAAAGAAATAGCTGCCAGCACAGGCATAAAAGAAGTAAATATTGGAGTGCTGCTTCATAGGTCACTAGCTAAGCTAAAGAATAAAATTGAACCATTTGTAGAACTAACATCACAAGGAGAATTATCATGAAAGAACCAAACCAAAAGAAACTCGTTATAAAGTCTAACCCACATATTAAATCTGCGATTAGAAGCACTATGCTAGATGCGTTTGAGAAAAAGGACAAAAAGTCTAAATTCTTATTTAGTCCTCGGGTTGTTGTGATGGCTCTTAGTTTGGTTATTGTTTTTAGCTCTATTATTGGAGTCAGGTTAAGTCGTAATCCTTTGACGGCGCAGAAAGTATCTGCGCAAGCTATTGAAGCTCTTGACGAAGAACAAAGTCAAGGCGAATGGCAATACCTAAAAACCAAGGAATATACCACCTACGAAGACAGAACGGTAGTTACAAATACTGAGGCGTGGAATAATATCAACTTTTCATATAATTCAGAGTCTAATACAGAAGAATTACCTAATAGCCAATATAAAACTACATTAGAAGACGGAAGAATTCTACAAGAATATGTTACGATTGACGGCAAATCGTATGAAAGAGATACGCGTGATGTACAAAAAGAAATATATGGACGTGACCCTTACGAGGCTTTAGATAGTGAAAACGTACAGATGTATCTACCTCCTGGATTCAGCGAAGCGGGGCTTACCGACGACGATTTCATGACGATGTCTATGAAGCAAATTGACGAAAAATTAATAGCTGCTGGTCAGAAACCATTTAACAGCCCGATGTATAAAAGCACCGACTTCCCTGCATACTCGATGACACCGGCAGAGATAGAAAAGTATTTTAAAGACAACGGAGACAATTACAGTCAAGAAGTTTCAGAAGCTATATATGGCAATGAGGACAATTTTGTAATACCGCCGATGGAACTTACGTTGGCAGACGGCACAAAACTATCTGAATCTGAGTCAGAAGAACTAATGAAAAAGCAAACCGAAGTGTTTGAAACACTAGATGGTTTGAGAACTGGCAAGGTTAGTAAAAAGAGAGAGCTTCTAGAAAAAATAAGTAAGGACGATAGCGCCAAAATAATTACAGGAATAAACTGGGAGGGCCATAGAGCTATCAGTATAGAGTTAAATAATCAACTTGAGGAGTTGTACGGTGGCTCGAAGAATATTTTGTATCTTGACGCTGAAACTTACAGAATTATTGGCGAGGAATATAGTTTTGATTCGATTGATATACCGGAGGATATTGGAGTGTGGAATTCTGAAATACCAAAATCAGTGAAGGTTGTGTACATTGAAGAATTCTATACCAATGTAGAACCTAATATATCTAGCGAAGGATTAGTTCCATCGGAAGAGCTATATAACTTTTCTAATTCAGACGAAAGTTCTACTAATTAGAGGTGATAAGCATTACTTCTAAGAAATATGATTTAGTAGTACACTGTATCAAATGCCGGAATATGAACCAACAATAACAGTTTTAGAAAACTCCGCAGCAGTTGAAGCTCGTGCTGCTGAAATAGTTATTAATCAAGTACTTTGGAAACCTGATTCTACACTAACTCTACCTACTGGTGGTACACCAGTCGGAATGTATAGATTACTTGTTGAGGCTTATCAAAACGGAGTAGTAGATTTTAGTAAAGTAACAACACTTAATCTTGATGAATATTGGAAGATACCCAAAAATCACCCAAGTAGTTACGCTAGCTACATGAATGAAATATTTTTCAAGCACGTTAATATACCAGAAGAACAAAGGCACATACCAAACGGCGAAGCTGACAATCCGCACACAGAAGCAGAACGATATGCAAAGCTTATTATGCAACATGAGATTGACCTAGGCATAGTTTCTATCGGACCTGGTGAAACTTGCCATGTAGCTTTTAACGAGAGAGGATCCGAAGCTGATTCGCGAGCCCGTTGCGTGCAATTAGATGAACAAACTATGCAAGCTAACGAAAAGTATTTCGATAACCCGGATGACCAACCTGACAGTGCTATAACTCAAGGAATAGCAGATATTCTTTCTGCCAGACGAATTTTATTTATCGCAACAGGAGAGCATAAATCTTGGGGACTGTACCGAACATTAAGAGGCGAAATATCATCTGAGGCGCCGGCTTCGTTTCTGCGCACCCATCCAAATGTACATTTTGTGCTTGATAGCGCCGCCGCCAGCTTGATTAGGATTTAATAATCAAACAATTATTGGACTGCGCGTTAGTTGATAGCAGGCGTATAATGATAAGTAGAATCGAGGTAGAGAAATTATGGCAAATAAAACATTCACAAATGATGAAGCCCGTGATGTTGGCGCTAAAATTGGCGTTGACTTTAGTAAAATTGAACTAGAGCAATTCAGAATGGGACTTTCGGTTGAACTAGAGCACGGTAGCCATGACCCAGAGACCGATGTTATTCATGACGACCCACTTTTGGCGGGTAAGATTGCCTGGGCACACCTAAAAGAAATTTCAGATTATTATACTCGACAACAAAAAATGGAGTCTGAAGCTGAAAAATAAACAATCCTTTTTAGATAAGTGCTATAAAGACACTCAAGGAAAAATTACAATTCTGCAATCGCCTAACCTTCCTATCTCGTTGTGGGCGTTTTTCAGAATATTAGACATCATCGTAAAAAACGAGGAATTAAGTGGTGGTTTTAGCTTTGTTGCTACTTCTATGTTGTTTGTGTGGGCCTACCTTGAAATAATCGCTGGCGACAATTATTTTCGACGCATTTTAGGGCTAATTGTTATGATTGCTATCGTTACAACTAATTTTTAATTATTTTTCGTCGCTGTCAAAATTCTCAACTTTCCAGTCGCCGTCTTCTTTAACTAAATCAATTGCTATTTCGTACGTTTTGCCATCGGTTCCTTTTATTTCGTATAGTACTTGTCCGGTTGATGGTTTTCCTGTTTCGGCTTCGACACTTTTTCCAGTCATTTTCTCGTCAGTATTTAGAATTGGGCCGATTTGGCTGACTACTTCTTTAAAATCATCTTTCGTGACATTGTCTTTTACTTCGCTTGAGAAAAGTTCGTATGCAACATTACTTTGATTAGATTGTACGGCGTTTAGGAATTGGTTGCTAGCTTTGGTTGCCCCGGACGTAGCTTGGTTCACAATCGCCACTAAGGCAATGATAATTATTGCGATAATAGCGATAATTTTGAATGCTTTTTTCTGGTAGAATTTTTTGACAACAGGGCTGGTAACTGGAGCTGTTGGTACTGTTGCTGGAGTCGCTACTTGTGCTGGCTCTGGAACTTGGTTTGTGTTTGTTGTTTCCATGATTTTCTCCCTTGTTTTAACTTATGCTAATTATATACTTAGACTATTTAAACTTCGTATAGATGGTTGTTGGATATGTACCACTAAATAGAAGTGCACCGCTAACTGGTTGCGCAGAAGTGGCAACTAGATTGTCGGCATTGATTATTGCGTTTGAGGTGCCTGTTGTGAGCACCCTGTCGGCTATGTCCATAGGTACGCTAAAACGGCCTATTTTTATCTTATCTAGGTCTAATGAAAGACTGTCGTTTACAACATTTGCGTTAACTTTAAAGTAAATTGCTGCATTGTTTGCGAACTTACTGCCCCACGATACCGCAGAAGCGACATCGCTCTCACTATAGCCAACTCCACCTATGAATTTTGTGAATTCATCTATGTATTGCACGTTTAAATTGCCTGACACCTCTACAGTGTCATCGCCCAAGCGTACCTGAGCATTTTTGATTGGCATCCATAACCAACCCGACATGTTGATTGCAGCCGTTAATTCTTCTTGTGTAAGCTGTAAATCTTTAACTGTTTTTGGATTAGCAAAAACTATTTTTTTTGAAGGATTGTCTGGATTTGTTGGTGCGGTTGCAAAATCGCTAAATTCTATTCCAGTTTTTTGTTTATAGCTTTCAAAGTCCGCCTCTGTATATTTAACGCCTAGGTCCCTAGGTTTGTTGGCGCCAAGTAATGTTGATAGCCCAGGTACAAATCCTAGCCAACCTGCTATAAAAATAGGTACAAGAAAAATAGTAGAAATTATTAACAGGATTATATTTCTTTTTTTGTGGCTTTTTTTAGGTGTTTGTGGTTTTGTTTCTGGTATTTCTTCTTGCTCTGTGACTTCATTTTGGGTATTTTTTTCGCTCATGATATTCCCCGTTTCTATCTTTCAATAGTTACATCTTTAAAGGGCGCGTGGTCTGATTTAACATTAACAAATTGTCCTGTTTTTGTGTCGCGTTCTGTATATCTGTTTGTATGAGGGTTAAGTGTTTGAGATCTGTTTTTGATACGACCAATACGCCCATGTCCTTTTGGTCCGTTTTTTGCCATATTTACCTCCGTTGAAGCTATTACTTCTGTCTACACTATAATTATACTCTTATATGCAAGGGGGGGGTTAGGCTAACAGTTTAATTCTAATATTAATCGCTTGGTCTATTTTTAGATTCTCTGCATTGCGAATAGATTTTTTTATTGGGACTACGTAGCATTTTGATTTGCTGTCTGGGAAAAGCGAAGTATGCCAGCTAGTTTTATTGATGTTTACCAATACCTTTACTGACCCAAAAGTATTCTTAGAGTGTGATGTAATTTGTTTAATCTCTTTTGACATATCTTTTGGTAGATTAGCAAAGTACCAAGACCCTTCCCCGCCGAACATCCAGATTTTGCTTACAAAAGTGTATTCCATGAAATTATTATTGCATAAATCTAAAGCATAAGCGCATAATAGTAATACCGTAATTCAAAGGAGATTTGAGAGATGTCAAAAGATAGAGGAAGAAAAGAAGTCAAAAAACCAAAGAAACCAAAAGCTTAAGTAATTTCATTAAATAGTTTAAAGAGGCCATAATACATGGCCTCTTTTTAAATACTCTGGGTGATTAATAATAACTATGCCATAATTTAGCATATGCGGTTTATACAAAGCGTGTTTCGATGGCTAACAACAGTGGTAATGCACTTATCGTTATTCGCGCTTATCGGTGCAATTTGTTTTAACGTCTTTTTCGGAAGTAGTACCGATTTAAAAAACTCTATAGCAGAATCCGGAATTTATGAATCTTTTGTGCCGTCTATTATTTCAGCAAATATAGAACAGCAAACCAGTGAAAGCAACTCGTTACCTCTCGAAGACGCAGAAATTCAGAAAATAATTAACGAAGTATTCAACCCTAAACTGCTTCAGTCAAGTGCCGACAAGGTTGTTGTGGGTGTTTATTCGTGGTTAGACGGAAGTTCAGAGAACCTAAAATTTGAAATTGACTTTACGCAGCAAAGAGCAGACCTTATCGAAAGATTAAGTACATATTCAGCACTAAGATTAAAAGGGTTACCTCCTTGTACCATCCCGGAGCTACAAACTACAAATGTTTTTAGGTTAGAGTGCCAACCGCCAGGTTTTTATGAGGAGTTAGTCAAAAATCAAGTTAGTGACGACCTAAACAATAGTCAGTTTCTAATAGATCCATTATTAACCGAAAAAAGCCTGCCGATAGTTAAGGATGGCATACCCATTGACCAGAAGTTCTACTTTGCGCCGACAATATTTACTGTACTCAGCAATGGTATATGGATATTTAGTATTGTTTTTCTTTTTGCTACGGTGGTATATATCTCAGTTCGAAAACCCACAAGAAAAGGAATTAAGGCCTTCAGTAAAGATCTGCTTGCTAATGGAATACTACTTTTAGTGTTTACTGTTTTTTATAGTGTTGTCGTGCCAAGATTACTTAGTTCGTACTCACTGCAAGCAAACACTGGCTCAAATGCATTAAATGAATCTCTAAACTATTTCACAAATCGGTTAGATATTTTAATTATAAATATTGCAATCCAGATTACAGCTATCGGTGTAATTGTTTTGGTAATAGAGAAAATGAGCAGAACTGCAGGGATATATGGAGCGCTGGCTAAAAAATCTGGCCTTACAACTAGCATAAAACCAGCTCCAAAACCCGCTAAACACGAAAAATTAAATAAACCACCGGTTCAGACAAGCGAAACTGTAAACAAATCAAAATCCGGAAAACGAAAATCTTCAAAGTTCAAAAAAATGGGACTTTAAACAAAAATTTATCATTTAGCACTTATCATTTTACATAGATTTAGCTCCGCCAGCTGGCGGATTACATTTAGCTTTTTAGGTTCAAACAGCAAATAAATGAACAGATTTGTAAGATGAATTAAGAAAAATTAGTGAGCAACTACACACTCTACCCTATCCCCTAAACCCTATCCCCAAGCCCCTAACACGTGTATACTGAGTCTATGAAAATAGCAGTTATTGGATCGGGAGACGTTGGACAAGCGCTTGCAAAGGGTTTAGTTGAGGCTGGACACCGTGTCATGATAGGTACACGCGACACACAAAAAAAAGAATTAAAATGGACAAAAAAGCATGATAAACAAATTTTGAGTGTTGGGTCGTATGCGGAAGCGTCAGACTTTTGTGAAATGGCAATTTTAGCTATTGCGTGGAATGCTACCGAGAACGTTTTGGCAATAGTTAGGCCGGAACTTGCTGGCAAGATAGTCATTGATGTAACTAATCCGCTGCTATTTAACGATGATGAGGCTCCTCAGCTTGCGATAGGACATAACATGAGTGCCGGAGAGATGGTTCAGCAGACTTTAGCTACAAGCCACGTTGTTAAAACACTAAACACAATAAATTATAGAAACATGATAAAACCAAACTTTAAACAAGGCACACCAACGATGTTCATGTGTGGCAATAATGAATCTGCAAAACTACACGTTAAAGAACTACTTGTAGAGATTGGCTGGCTAGATATTCAGGACATTGGCGCTATTGAAAAAAGCCGTTTGTTGGAGCCACTATGTCTACTTTGGGTTGAGTATGGCATAGCAAACGATACCTGGGACCACGCTATTTCATTTTTGAAAAAATAATCTATCCTTTAAACTCCGCAAAACAAATACGTATCTTTTGTATTACTCTCTTTGGCTTACTAACTCAATCTTTTGGTTGTGAAGTTAGTGGAATTGTTCTTAAGGCAAGCACTAAGGCAAGTGTTACAGCAAAACCACACATTACAGAAGGTAGTTGGCTGTCATTGCCCTTGTAGTCATTAATGAGTGTAAAGAATATTGAGGGCACTATAAACGCAAGGTAGCCAAACACTAACGCATGTAGCGCTTTCCGAATATTCTTGGGAGGGTTGCGCTTCTTTTGAGCAAAACTTATAGCAAGACCCATAGCTAAAAGTAGTAAAAAATTATAATACAGATAGTAAATTCCCTCGTAAGGCTCAGCTATATTGAAAATTACGTAGTTCCCTTCGCAAACCGAGCCACTCATTATACTTCCAAAAACAAACAGCGCTATCCATGCAAGTGCCACTGTGTATGATGCGATTATGAGTGGTTTATAGTCTCGTTTTCCAATGGTTGTAACTAGGTGAAGGCCAAGCGGTGGGAGTAAAGTGATCGCAATAAATCCAAGTTTGGCCATAAAATTTGCTTGTCCGTAGGACTCACAAACGCCATACTCTGCGAGCTGAAAGATAGCTAGGCAGATTATTAATACTACACCAATTTTTGTTGAAGTATTTAGTTTGCGGAAAAGAAGAGTATACATAATCAAGGCTATTTCGATAAAAAATGTAGCAATCATCACAGGAGGTGAAAAGCAATAGAATGTTTTGTTTGTTTTTTTCATGAATTCCTTTAAGGATATACTGTTTATGTATATTTTCAAAGGTCGTCGA